>NZ_JBEYUS010000016.1:0-87075 GCF_040643635.1 Saccharopolyspora sp. NPDC047091 | reverse complement strand
CGCCCCTCTCCGTCTCTCGCTGCCGGGGCGCCGCGGCGGGGGGGGGCCCCCCTTGTGGTCCCCCCGTGTCGCTGGGGGGGGGGGGGCCGCGCGGGCGGCCACCGCCACGCTGATCAACGGTCGCCGCGCGCCCGCGCCGACGGGTCGTCCGGCGGCACGGGCCGGGACACGCCGTCCCCGGTGAACCGCACCTCGTCGAGCGCGAACAGCTCGGCGCCGTCGCCGCGGAACACGAAGAACAGGGCACCCGAACCGCCCGGGTCGAGCACCGGAGCCGACGGCACGTCCACGTGCTCGCCACCGGTGCCCGCGATCTCGACTGTCTGCAGCAGTTCCCCGTCCGCGGAACCGGCCCGCACCTCGATCACGCCGCCGTCCCCGGCCGCCGCTACGCGGTAGCCGATGCCGTCGACCCCGGTCAGGTCCACCGGGTCGAACGAGATCCAGTCGCCGTCGTCGACGGCGCCGACCTCGCTGCCGCCCGCCGCGTCCGGGTTCGCCACGACCTCGACGCCGTCGGCCTCGGTGAAGAACTCGGCCTGCTTCTCCTTGGGCTGCAGCACGACCCGGCCGGTACCGGTCACCGGCGGCAGGCCTTCGGCACCGCCGTCGGTGTAGTCGGCGGTGAGCACGCCGAACAGGTCGGCGTCGAGCCCGTGGCCCTCGTCGGCCGGGGTCTCGATGACGCCTTCGCAGCCGCGTTCCTCCTTCAGCGGGTGCGCGTGCGTGTCGTGGCCGAGCGCGTAGCCGACGGCGACCCGGGAGCAGTCGATCTGCTCGTCCTCGGCGTCGGTGACGCTCACCCGGAACGGCACCTCCTCGCCGAAGGCGAACACCCCGCCGTCGGGCGGGAGTTCCACGTGCACCTGCGGCGGCGTGTTGCCGACGACGATCTGCACGCTGGCGTACCCGGTCCGGCCGGTCTCATCGGTGACGGCGAGCTTCGCGGTGTGCGCGCCGCGCTCGTCGTAGGTGAACGACACCGGCCCGGGTTCGGTCGAGTCCACCTCGCCGTCGTCGGTGAAGTCCCACGCGTAGCTCAGCTCCCCGCCGTCGGGGTCCGCGGTGCCCGCCGGGTCGAAGGTGACCGCCAGCGGCGCCTCCCCGGCGGAGGTGACGTCCGCGGCGAGCCGCGGGCGCGGCGTCTTCGCGTCGGGGCTGTGCTCGATGCGGTACAGCGCCGAATCGTCCGCGCCGCCGAAGTAGCTGGAGCCGTAGTCGAGCACGTACAGCGCGCCGTCCGGACCGAACTCGACGTTCATCGGCCGCACCAGGTCCATCGAGTCGAAGAACGGCCGGATCGCCGCCAGCTCCCCGTCCTGCCCGACCTCGAACTCCTTGATCCAGCCGCGGTCCCACTCGTAGTGGAACACCTTCCCGTCGTAGCGCTCCGGGAACTTCAGCGGCTCGTCCAGGTCCGGGTCGAAGTGGTACACCGGCCCGCCCATCGGCGATTCCGATCCCTCGCCGAGTTCGGGGACCGAGTCGTCGTCGTAGGGCAGCCACGCGGGTTGCGCGGGCGGCAGGTCGACGAGCCCGGTGTTGTGCGGGCTCTCGTTGCGGGGTGCCGCGCAGTCGAACGGCTCGCCGGATTCGCCGGTGGCGAAGTCGTGGTCGATGAACGGTTCGTTGTCGCCGATGCAGTACGGCCAGCCCAGGTTCTGCGGTTCCCGGATCAGGTCGTACTCGACGATGCCCGCGGGTCCGCGGTCCGGGTCGGCGGCGCCCGCGTCGGGTCCGTACTCGCCGAGGTGGATCCAGCCGGTGCGCTCGTCGACGGCGAACCGGAACGGGTTGCGCAGGCCCATCGCGTAGATCTCGGGCCGGGTGCGGTCGGTCCCGGCCGGGAACAGGTTGCCGTCCGGGACGGTGTAGGTGCCGTCCGGTTCGACGTGGATGCGCAGGATCTTGCCGCGCAGGTCGTTGGTGTTGCCCGCGGTGCGCTGCGCGTCGAAGGCGGGGTTGCGCTCGGGCCGTTCGTCGATCGGCGCGAAGCCGTCCGAGGAGAACGGGTTGGTGTCGTCCCCGGTGGACAGGTACAGGTTCCCGTCCGCGTCGAAGTCGATCTCGCCCCCGGCGTGGCAGCAGGTGCCGCGGTTCGCCGGGACGCGCAGGATCTCCTGCCCGGCGTCGAGGTCGAGCGTGCCGTCGTCGGCGAGCGGGAACCGGGTCAGCGAGTTGTGCCCGTCGAACGGCGCGAAGTCCGCTGCGGTCCCCTCTTCGGGGGCGTCGCCCTCCGGGGTGTCCAGCCGCGGCGCGTAGTACAGGTACACCCACCGGTTCGCCGCGAAGTCCGGGTCCACGGCGATGCCCTGCAACCCGTCCTCGTCGTGGTTGTAGACGGGCAGGTGCGCGGCGAGCGTGGTGGTGGCGTCGGGCGTGGTGAGGAAGACGTCGCCGTCGCGGGAGGTGTGCAGCACGCGCCGGTCGGGCAGCACGGCCAGCGCCATCGGCTCGCCCAGCTTGGTCTCACCACTGGCGAGCGTGATCTGGTCGAACGCCGCGTCCGCCGGTGGTCCGGCGGTGGCGGGCGGGATGGTCAGGGCGGCCGCGGTCACGGCCGCGAAGGTCGCGCAGGCGACCGATCTGGGTAATCGCACCGGGAGGCTCCTCATCGTTCGCGGTCCCGGCGGCGGTGCCGGGACGGGTCGGGTGGTTCGCCCGGTGGCGGTGCGGAAGCCGCCGGACGTCGGGAATTCCGGTTCACCGGAGGGTTTTCGCTCACGAGGCGAAGCCGACGTCGAGGTACTGGTCGACGTTCGCCCGGGTCACCACGGCCGAATAGGTGGTGATGGTGCGGGGGATCTCGTGCTCGGCCAGGTCGGACATCCCGCGCGCCTGGCCGAGCAGCCGGGCCAGCGAGATCGCCGAGGAGCACATCGACGGGTTGTAGAGGACCGTCGCCTGCACCACGCCGTCCCCGGCCTTGATGCGGTCCATCATGTTGCGCGAACCGGCGCCTCCGACGAGGAAGAAGTCGTCGCGCCCGGCGGCCTGCACCGCGGCGAGCACGCCGATGCCCTGGTCGTCGTCGTGGTTCCACACCGCGTCCAGCCGTGCCGCGGCCTGCAGCAGGTTCGTCGCCTGCCGCTCCCCGGATTCGGCGGTGAAGTCGGCGGCGACCCGGCGCGCCACCCGGATGCCGTGCCGGGCGAGCCCGTCCCGGAACCCGGCGCTGCGCTCCTGGGTGAGCGGCAGCGAGTCGGTGCCCGCGATCTCGGCGACGACCGGGTCGGTGACGCCGCGGCGCCCCAGTTCGGCGGCGATGTGCTCGGCGGCGTTGACGCCCATGCCGTGGTTGTCCCCGCCGATCCACACCCGGTAGGCGTCGGCGGAGTCGAAGACGCGGTCCACGTTGACCACCGGGATGCCGGCGCGGGTGGCCCGGCGCGCCACGTCGGTGAGCGCCTTGCCGTCGGCGGGCAGGATCACCAGCACGTCGACCTGTTCGTTGATCAGCGTCTCGACCTGGGCGATCTGCTGGTTGACGTCGCTGCTGCCCTCGGTGGGGCGGAACGTGACGTCCGGCAGCGCTTCGGCCTGCGCGCGGGCGTTGGTGGTCATGGCGGCCATCCAGCCGTGGTCGGCGGCGGGCGCGGAGAACCCGATGGTCACCGGGGCGCCGGGGGCCGCGCCGTCGCCTCCGGCGGCGACGGCGGCCGGTCGTTGCTGCTGCGGCGGATCGTTCGCGAGGCATCCGGTCAGCAGCGCGGTCGCGCCGAGTGCGCCGGTGCCGAACAGGAATCCACGACGAGGAGTTGCGGACATGGCGGTCTCCGGGAGGCGAGGAGGGATTCAGCGGAGTGCGGTGCCGCGGCGCCGCGTGCGGGCCTGCAGCAGCACGGCGAGCACGATGATCGCGCCCTTGACGATGTTCTGAACGTCGGTTTCGAGGTTGTTGAGCGTGAACACGTTGCTCAACGTCGTGAAGATCAGCACCCCGATCACGGTGCCGGTCATGCTGCCGCGCCCACCGGCGAGCAGCGTGCCGCCGATGACGACGGCGGCGATCGCGTCCAGCTCGTAGTACAGGCCGTTGGTGGACGCCCCGGAGGTCGTGCGCGCCACCACCATGATCGCGGCGATGGCGCAGCAGAACCCGGCGAGCGCGTACACCAGGGCGAGGTGGCGCCGCACGTCGATCCCCGCGAGCCGCGCCGCTTCGGCGTTGCCGCCGACGGCCAGCGTGCGCCGCCCGAACGTGGTCCGGTTGAGCAGCGTCCAGCCGCCCGCGAACACGGCGGCGAAGATCCAGATCAGCACCGGCACGCCCAGCAGGTCGGCCTGGAACGCGGCGCCGAACGCCGGGACCTCGACGACCTGCGTCTGCCTGCCGCTGATCCGCTCGGCCAGGCCGCGCGCGGAGGCCATCATCGCCAGCGTCGCGATGAACGGCACCACCCGCCCGTAAGCGACGAGCAGCCCGTTGACCAGCCCGCACCCGGTGCCGACGAGCAGCGCGCAGCCGACCATCGCGAACGCCCCGTACGACTGGGTGGCCCAGGTGGTCATCCACACGCTGCTCAGCGCGACCATCGAGCCGACGGACAGGTCGATGCCGCCCGCCGAGATCACGAAGGTCATGCCGATGCTGACCACGCCGATCGCGGCGGCCAGCCGCAGCACGGTGGAGATGTTGCCCTCGGTCAGGAACGCGTCCGGCCGGGTGGCGTAGCCGACCGCGCACAGTCCGACGAGGACGAACACCAGCGCGGTCAGCCGGATGTCGGCGCGCGCCCACCAGCGGGTCAGCCGGGAGGGGCGGGTCGGGGTGGTGCGAGCCTGCTCGGTCATCGCGCACCCTCCACGACGAGGTCCAGGACGGCGGATTCGGTGAGTTCGGCGGCGTCGGCGGTGCGCACCGCGGTGCCGTCGCGCAGCACCAGGACCCGGTCGGCCAGCGCCAGCACCTCCGGGAGGTCGCTGGAGACGACCACCACCGCGAGGCCGTCGGCGGCGAGCGCCCGCACCAGCGCGTACAGCTCGGCGCGCGCCCCGACGTCGACGCCGCGGGTCGGTTCGTCCAGCAGCAGCGCGCGGCAGCCGCGCAGCACCCACCGGCCGATGACGGCCTTCTGCTGGTTGCCGCCGGAGAACGCGCCGATCGGCCGGTGCGGGTCGGCGGGCCGCAGCTGGAGGCGGTCCACCACCTGCCGGGTCGCGGCGATCTCCGCGGCGCGGTCGGTGAACCCGAACCGGCTGAACCGGGCCAGCGCGGCGAGGGTGACGTTCGCGGCCAGCGGCAGCTGCGGGAGCAGCGCCTGGCTCTTGCGCTCCTCGGGGGTGAGGCCGATGCCCGCCGCCACGGCCGCCGGGACGGAACCGGGCCGCACCCGGCGCCCGTCGACCCGCACCTCACCGGAATCCGGTGTCCTGGCGCCGAAAACGGTCTCCAGCAGTTCGCTGCGACCGCAGCCGACGAGCCCGGCGAGACCGACGATCTCGCCCGCGTGCGCGGTGAAGCTCACGTCCGCGAACTCGCCGCGGCGCCCGAGCCCGCGCACCTCCAGCACCGGCCGTTCGGTGGCGGTGCCGCCCGCGGCTTCGACCTCCGGTGGCGCGCCGCCGGTCATGAGGGCGACGAGTTCGCCGGTGGTCACCTCCGCCACCGGGAGCCCGGCGGCGACGGTGGCGCCGTCCTTGATGACGGTCACGCGGTCGGCGATGCGGCGGATCTCGGCCATGCGGTGCGAGATGTAGACGACGGCGACGCCGTCGGCGGTGAGTTCGCCGATGACGCGGAACAGGTTGTCCACCTCGCCGGCGGACAGCGCGGCGGTGGGCTCGTCCAGCACGATCAGCCGCGCCTCGTACCGCAGTGCCCTGGCCAGCGACACGAGCTGCCGCGCCGCCGCGGGCAGGTTCCCGACCTCCCCGTCCGGGTCGATCTCCGGATGTCCCAGCCGGGTCAGCAGCCGGGTCGCCCCGGCGCGCGCCCGGCCGCGGCGGGTGAACCCGGCGAGGGCGGGCTCGTCGCCGAGGAAGATGTTCTCGGCGACGCTCAACCCCGGCACCAGGTCCAGTTCCTGGTGCACGGCGGCGATGCCGCGCCGCAGCGCGCCCGCCGGGGAGCCGGGCGCGAAGTCCGTGCCGAGCCACCGGATCGTGCCGCCGTCCGCCGGGTGCGCACCGGCCAGCACCTTGATCAGCGTGGACTTCCCGGCGCCGTTCTGCCCGAGCAGGCAGTGCACCTCGCCCGCGCGGACCCGCAGGTCCACCCCGTCCAGGGCGCGCACGCCCGGGAACTCCTTCACGATGCCGGACATCACCAGCGCCTCGGCCGTCCACGGCTGCGTCATCTGGCGCCTCCGACCGGTATCCACCTGCTGTGGTCGGCGGCGCTGCGCTGCACCGCGTCGAGCACCCGCTGCACCCGCAGCCCGGCGGCGAAGTCCGGGCTGGGCGCGGTGCCGTCGCCGATGGCGGTGACGAAGTCCCGCAGCTGGTGGGTGAAGGTGTGCTCGTAGCCGAGCACGTGGCCGGGCGGGTACCAGGCCCGCAGGTACGGGTGGTCGGCTTCGGTCGCGAGGATGCGGCGGAACCCCGCGGTGGCCGCGTCCTCGGTGGCGTCGTAGAAGGACAGCTCGTTCATCGACTCGAAGTCGAACGCGAGGCTGCCCGCGCTGCCGTTGATCTCGATGCGCAGCCCGTTCTTGCGGCCGGCGGCGTACCGGGTCGCTTCGAAGGTGCCGAGCGCGCCCTCGCCGAACCGGGCGGTGAACATCGTCGCGTCGTCCACGGTGACCGGTCCGGTCCGGTCGGCGCCCGCGTCGAGGGGCCGTTCGGCGACGAAGGTGTCGACGAGGCCGCAGACGCTGACGACGTCGTCGCCGAGCAGGTACTGCGCGAGGTCCACCAGGTGCGCGCCGAGGTCGCCGAGCGCCCCGGAACCGGCCCGTTCGGCCTGCAGCCGCCAGGTGAGCGGGGCCTGCGGGTCGAGCAGCCAGTCCTGCAGGTACTGCGCCCGCACGTGCCGGATGCGCCCCAGCCTGCCCTGCTCGATGAGCGTGCGGGCCAGTGCGAGGGCGGGCACCCGCCGGTAGTTGAACCCGACCATCGCCCGGATCCCCCGCTGCTGGGCGCGTTCCGCCGCCTCGGTCATGGCGACGGCTTCGGCGACGGAGTTCGCCAGCGGCTTCTCGCACAGCACGTGCTTGCCCGCTTCCAGGGCGCGGATCGCGATCTCGGCGTGGCTGTCGCCCGGGGTGCAGATGTCGACGACGTGCACGTCGTCGCGGACCAGCACGGACTTCCAGTCGTCGCTGTCCTCCCGCCAGCCGAGCCGGGCGGCGGCGTGGTGCACGGCGTCCTTGCGGCGGCCGCACAGCACCACCATCTCGGGGCGGGCGGGGAGGTCGAAGACCCGGCCCACGGTCCGCCACGCCTGCGAGTGGACCACTCCCATGAAGGCGTGACCCACCAGGGCGACACCGAGTGCGTTCATCCCGTCCTCCTGTCGTGCGCGGTGCATTCCGGAGCGGTTCGCGTAACGGGTGGTGCTGCGGGAGCTCGGTGGGCTCCGCGCCGGTGGATCTGCCGGGGCGCCCCGGTCACGGTGCGGCGGCGCCGCCGAGCACGTGGTCGCTGATCAGCCCGGCCGCGCCGACGACGCCGGCGTGCTCGCCGAGTTCGGACAGCGCGATCGGGAGGCTGCTGGTGGCCAGCGGGGTGGACCGCCGGTAGAGCTCGCTGCGCACTTCGGCCAGCAGCGGGTGCCCGAGCCCGGCCACTCCCCCGCCGACGACGATCATCGCGGGGTTCGCGAAGTTGACGAGCCCCGCCAGCACCTGCCCGAGCCGCCTGGCCCCGTCGCGCACCAGGCCGAGCGCCAGCGGGTCGCCGTGGCGCATCGCGGTTCCCACGTCGTGCGCGGTGAGCACCTCGCGGCCGGCGAGGAGTTCCCGCAGCCCCGGTGATTCGCCGCTGCGGGCCAGCGCGGTCGCGTCCCTGGCCAGCGCGGCGCCGCTGAACCACGCCTCCAGGCACCCGGTCCGCCCGCAGCCGCACACCGGTCCGCTGTCGCGCACCGCGATGTGCCCGATGTCGCCCGCGCTGCCGTTGCTGCCGCGCAGCACCCGGTTGCCGGTGATGATGCCGCAGCCGATGCCGGTACCGATCTTGACGAACAGGAAGTCCGGCACCGACCGGCCCAGCCCGCGGTACATCTCGCCGAGCGCCATCAGGTTCACGTCGTTGTCCACCAGCACCGGCGCGTCCAGGCGCCGCGCGAAGTACTCGCGCACCGGGTAGCGGTCCCACCCGGGCATGATCGGCGGTGCGACGGTGAAGCCGTCCCGGAAGCTCACCGGCCCGGGCAGCCCGACGCCCGCGCCGTGCAGGTCCGGCAGGTGCCCGGCGGCCCGGAGCTCGTCGATCATGTCGGCGGCGCGGCCGAGGACGACGTCCGGACCGTCCTTGATGTCGATGCCTTCGCTGGTGTGCGCGACCAGGTCCAGCAGCCCGTCGGTGATCCCGACGTCCAGCGAGGTCGCGCCGATGTCGACGCCGACGAAGCGCAGCCGCCGGGACAGCTGCACCAGCCCGGAGCGCCGCCCGCCCTGCGAGACGGCCTTCCCGGCGCGTTCGACGAAGCCGAGCTCGTGCAGCCGGGAGAGCTCCTGCCCGATCTTCGAGCGGGACAGCGACACCTGCGCGGCGAGTTCGGCGGCGGCCTGGGCACCGTTGAACCGCAGCGACGTCAGCAGGCGGGCTTGGTGTGCGTTCTCCGGTTGCACCGACTACCCCACTTCTTGCGCGGAGCGTACGAAGTCCGTCACAGAGTAGGCGAACGGTTTCTCCTGCGGTCAAGGAAGATTCCGCGATGTCCCCCGGATGTTCGCTGCCCGATCGGCCGCAGCCTGCCGCGTCCGTTCGGGCGCTCGTCACGGAATCCGGAATGCTGAGCGACGAACGCGCGATCCCGCTTCGGAGTTCTTGCACGGTCCACAATGGACTTGCTCGGACGCTGCGGGAACACCGCCCCGGACCGCCGATCGCGGACCAGCGGGCCACCCGCCATCGCGCCGAACCGCCGCAGCGCCGAAGGACCCCTCCCCGACTGGGCCGAACGCACTTTTCCACACAAAACGGACACCCGTTCCGAGGGCGTCCTCCCGGGCGGAGAACGGCGCCGCCGTCGAGGTGACGGCGGCGCCGGCGCTCCGCGGGCGGACTACTTCTCGGTGCTGAACGCGGCGTCGAAGGCGACCTCGGGCGGTTCGATCGCCACCAGCTTCCGCACGAACGCGAGCGCGTCCGGCGCCCCCAGCATCCGGTCCATGCCCGCGTCCTCCCACTCGACCGAGATCGGGCCGGAATAGCCGATCGCGTTGAGCCCGCGGAAGATCGGCTCCCACGGCACGTCCCCGTGTCCGGTGGAGACGAAGTCCCAGCCGCGCCGCGGATCGGCCCACGGCAGGTGCGAACCGAGGCGGCCGTTGCGCCCGTTGAACTGCTTCACCGACTCCTTGCAGTCCACGTGGTAGATCCGGTCCTGGAAGTCCCACAGGAACGTCACCGGGTCCAGGTCCTGCCAGAGGAAGTGGCTCGGGTCGAAGTTCAGCCCGAACGCGGGCCGGTGCCCGATGGCCTCCAGCGCGCGCCGCGTCGTCCAGTAGTCGTAGGCGATCTCGCTCGGGTGGACCTCGTGCGCGAACCGCACCCCCACCTCGTCGAACACGTCCAGGATCGGGTTCCACCGCGCGGCGAAGTCGGCGTAGCCGCGCTCCACCATCTTCGGCGGCACCGGCGGGAACATCGCCACGGCGTGCCAGATGGACGAGCCGGTGAACCCGACGACGGTCGACACCCCGAGCTTCGCCGCCGCCCGCGCCGTGTCCTTCAGCTCCTCCGCCGCGCGGGTGCGCACGCCCTCTGGTTCACCGTCCCCCCAGATGCGGGACGGCAGGATGCCGCGGTGCCGCTCGTCGATCGGGTGGTCGCACACCGCCTGCCCCACCAGGTGGTTCGACAGCGTCCACACCTTCAGCCCGTGCGCGTCGAGGAGGTCCAGCCTCCCTTGCACGTAGTCGTCCTCGGCCAGCGCCCGGTCCACCTCGAAGTGATCTCCGGAGCAGGCGATCTCCAGCCCGTCGTAGCCCCAGCCGGCGGCCAGCCGGCACACCTCCTCGAACGGCAGGTCGGCCCACTGGCCGGTGAACAACGTGACGGGTCTCGGCATCGTGATCTCCCTTGCTCGACGGCGGGGAAGGAACACTCACCGGGGGCCGCCTCGCGGCGGAGTCGGTCCACATCGGACCGTTGCGGCGCACCACATCCCCGGGACGACGCCCATCTTGGAGCAGCCGGCGGACTCGCACCAGGGGCGGCATGGTCGAGCGCCCACGTGCGCTCCGGGCCGGTGCACCCGTCGAGCGAGAACCGGCCCGAACGCCTCCACTGCCGGATCCCCGATCCGACCTCGTGGACAACAGTGCGAGGTGTCGATCTCGGCGCCGCCGCACCCCTCGACCAGCCCCGCGCCGAGAGTTCGGTCGCGCGCAGTGCACGGCCGATCACCTTCGGTGAACGAGTGAACCGATCGCCGAACCGGTGCCGGGCCGCCGACGAGGATCGTCGAGAATCCAGTGCTGCAGGGGAACTTCCGATCCGCGCCCGCCGGTGCGGATCGGTGACGACCTCCGACCGCGAGGTGGGGGCGAAGGGCGGGAGCGGGACATGTGGCTGGTGGGATTGGTCGTGGTGGCCTTGGCGGTCGCCGGGTTCTTCTGGATGCGCCGCACCCGCAGCGAACTGCACGCGATGATCGGCACCGAGACCTCCACCATCGACGAGCTGGAGGAACTGCGGCGCATCTCCGATGAGCTCGGCGCCCGCGGCGGGTTCCGCAGGACCGCCGAGGTCGTCGGCGCCGCCCACCCCCGCCCCGAAGGCCTGCTCACCTCGGCGCTCAGCGAATCGCCGTGCGTCTGGTACCGCTACCAGGTGGAACGCGTCTACGAGGAGGTCGAGCAGCGCGATGGCCGGACCCGGCGGGTCCGCAAGACCGAAACGGTCTCCGAGCACACCTCCGAAGAGGGCTACGCGCTGATCGACGAGCAGGGCCGCACCATCGGGATCGCCCCGGCGGGCACGAAACCCGAGGGCGTCGAGCAGTCGGTCGAGCGGTTCGAACCGCACGGCGGCGGTGGCGGCGGATTCGGCTTCCAGCTCGGCGGGTTCAGCTTCGGCAACCAGAACTCCACGATCGGGATGCGCTACAAGGAGTGGCTGATCCGCCCCGGCACCCGGCTCTACACCCTCGGCGAGGTGCACGACGCCATCGGCCCGCTGGTGCTCGGCAAGCCGCAGGAGAAGGGGCACTTCATCATCGCCGCCAAGACCGAGCAGCAGCTGCGGGACGAGCGCACCAAGCGCCACCGGCTGCTGGCCATCGGCGTCCCCGTCGCGTTCGTCGCGGGCACCGCCCTCACCATCTTCGACCTGGTGCGCTGATCCGCGCAGGTCACCGCACCGACGGCTGCGCTCGGCCGAGCAGGGGAATAGGTTGATCCACATGGCATCGACCGTTGAGAAGGCCGCACGGCTGCAGGAACTGCACGCGGCACCCGAACTGCTGCTCGTCGTCAACGCGTGGGACGCGATCACCGCGAAGGTGGTGGCCGAGACGCCGGGCACGAAGGCGCTGGCCACCCCGAGCCACGGCATCGCCGCCTCCCGCGGCTACCCCGACGGGGAACGGATCCCCCGCGACGAGATGATCGCCGAGGTCGGGCTGATCGTCCGCGTCGCCGGGGACCTGCCGGTGACCGCGGACCTGGAGGCCGGGTACGGCGACCCGGGCGGCACCATCGCCCGCGCCATCGACGTCGGCGCCGTCGGCGCGAACCTCGAAGACCAGATGAAACCGCTGGACGAGGCGGTGCGGGCCGTGGCGGCCGCGGTGTCCGCCGCGCGCTCGGCCGGGGTGGACTTCGTGCTCAACGCGCGCACCGACGCGTTCCTCAAGGCGGGCGACCGCGATCCGGCGGCGGTGCTCGACGAGGCGATCACCCGGGGGCGGGCCTACCTGGATGCGGGGGCGTCGAACTTCTTCGTGCCCGGCAAGCTCACCGAGGAGCAGATCTCCCGGCTCGTCGCGGAACTGGGCGAGCGCAAGGTGAACATCATCGGCGTGCCCGGTTCGGTGCCGCTGGAGACCGCGCAGCGGCTCGGCGTGTCCCGGGTGTCCTACGGCCCGTGGAGCCAGAACGTGGCGCTGACCGCGCTGGCCGAGCTCACCGAGGACGTCTACGCCGGTGGCGGTCTCCCCGCGAACACCCGCAAGCTCAACTGACGTCCCCGGTGAGTGGCCCATTCGCCCGTTCCTGTTGGGCGGGTGGGCCGCTCACCTCGCTCGATGCGGGGCGGGGTCGACGTCGAGGCGGCGGATCAGCGGGTCCGCCGGGTCCGCCGGCGGGTAGCGGTGCGAGACGGCCGGGTCGTGGCCGGGCACCACGTGCTCCGGGCCGTCGGCGAGCTCGTCGAGCCGCTGCGAGGTGTCGCAGTACTCGTCGCTGCGCACCACCACCGCGAACGGCGCACCCGCCGCCGACTCCCCGCCGACCCGGTTGTCCAGGTAGTGCCTGGCGTCGGAGGCGAGCACCACGTGCCCGCGCGCGGTCGGCACCCGCACCGCCTGGCAGCCCGGGGTGTGCCCGGCCGCCGGGTGCGCGGTGATGCCGGGCGCCACTTCGTACTCGCCCTCCCGCAACCGCACCCGGCCCTGGTGCAGCAGCGCGACCACCTCGCACACGTTCGCCGGATCGTAGGGGCGGCGCAGGAACCGGTGCTGCATCGACGGCCCGGTCGCGTAGGCCAGTTCGGCCCGCGCGACGTGGAAGGTCGCGCCGGGGAACGCACCGAGGTTCCCGGCGTGGTCCCAGTGCAGGTGGGTGAGCACCACGTCGGTGATCGCGGCCGGATCGATCCCGAGGCGGCGCACCGAATCCGCCGGGTTCCGCTCGTAGTCGAGGCCGCGCGCGGTCGCCTCGTCGGCGCCCACGTCGATCAGCACCGCCCGTTCCGCGGAGACGGCGAGCCAGCAGAAGCAGTGCAGCGACTGGTCGGTCTCGGGGTAGCGGAACCCGGGCGTGGGCGCGTAGTTCTCCGGCGCGGTCCGCGGGCCGACGCCGTAGCGCAGCGCGTACAGCTCGTAGGTCATCGCGCGGTGCCCTCCTCGGTCAGGTCGACGACGATGCGGCCGGGGTACCCGGCGTGCAGCTGCGCCATCCCCGCGCCGATCTCGGCCAGCCGGATCGAGCCATCCCCGGCGAGCCGGTCCACCGGCAGCCGACCGGCGCGGTGCAGCTCGGCGAACCGGGGCACGTCGCGCTGCGGTGATCCGGAACCGAGGTAGCTGCCCGCGACGGTGATGTCGTGCGCGACGAGCTCGGCGGGCGGCACCGGCCAGCGCGCCGCCGGGTTCGCCAGCCCGACCGTGGTGAGCCGTCCGCCGCGGCGCAGGCAGCGGTACGCCGAGTCCACGGCCGGTACGGCCCCGGCGGCCTCGATGGCGTGCCGCACCCCGCCGCCGGTGAGCTCGCGGATCGCCGCGATGCTCGCCTCGTCGGCGGGGAACACGTGGTCCGCGCCGAGCTCCCGGGCCCGCGCCCGGTTCGCCTCGTGCAGGTCGACGGCGATGATCGGTGCGGCGCCGACGGCCCGCAGCCCCAGCACCGCGGCCAGCCCCACCCCGCCGCAGCCGAACACCGCCGCCGATTCGCCGAGCCCGACCCGCGCCGAGTGGCAGACCGCGCCGACGCCGGTACTCACCGCGCAGCCCAGCAGCGCCGCGCTGCGCAGGTCGGTGCCGCGCGGCACCGGGATCACCGAGTCCGCGTCGACCACCGCCCGGGTCGCGAACGCGGAGACCCCGAGGTGGTGGTGGATCGGCGAGCCGTCCGCCGCGCGCAGCCGCCGCCCGCCGCCGGCCAGCTCACCGGCCCCGTTCGCGGCGTGCGCGCGGGAACACAGCACCGGCCGGCCTTCCCGGCAGAACTCGCAGCGCCCGCACGCGGCGACGTAGGTGAACACCACCGGGTCGCCGGGCCGCACCGAGCTCACCGCGCGCCCGGTGCTCGCCACCACCCCGGCCGCCTCGTGGCCCAACACCATCGGCAGCGGCCGCGGGCGGTCGCCGGTGAGCACCGACAGGTCGGAGTGGCACAGCGACGCGAAGTGCACGTCCACCAGCACTTCCCCGTCGCCCGGTTCGTCCAGCAGCACCTGCTCGGCGGCCAGCCGCCCGAAGTCCGGTGCGGCGCCGGGTTCGCCACCGGGCCCGCGCAGCACGGCGGCGGTGATCGTCGAGGTCATGCGCGTTCCTCCGCGAGTTCGTCGTCGACGGTGTCGGTGAGGCGGCGGCCGGTGGTCCGCTCGCCGAAGGTGAACAGCACCAGACCCTGGCACAGGATGAACAGCGCCGCGGCGAGGAACGCGCCGCTGAACCCGAACACGGCGAACACCGCCGCGATGAGCACCCCGTTGACGGTGCCCGCGAGCCGCCCCATCCCGTTGGCCAGCCCGGCCCCGGCGCCGCGCAGCGCGGTCGGGAACACCTCCGGCAGGTAGCTGTAGAGCACGGCGGTGTTGGTCTGCAGCAGCAGGGTCGCGAGGAATCCGCCGAGCACCACCAGCCACAGCTGCTGGCCGACGGCGAACAGCCCGATCGCGGCGGCGCTGCTCGCGGCCAGCACCAGGCTGACGGTCTTGCGCTCCCAGCGGTCCGCGACGAGGGTGCCCGCCAGCGCCCCGGCGAACGGGGCGATCGCGAAGACGGTGGTGATGGTCAGCGTCGTCTCGTGGCTGTAGCCCTGCTCGACCAGCAGCGTCGGCACCCAGGCGTTGAACCCGTAGAACCCGAGGATGTGGAACACCATCACCATCGAGGTGACGGTGGTGGTGCGACGGGTGCGGCCGCGGAACAGGGCCGCGAGCGGGGCGCGGTCCGGGCCGCGGTCCGGGGCGGCAGTGCGGGCGACGTCCTGTTCGGCGGCGCGGACCACGTCCTGGTCGGGGGCGAGCCCGGCCTCCCGCTCCAGCCGGGCGATGATCCGCTCCGCTTCGGCCTCCCGGTCCTGCACCAGCAGCCAGCGGGCCGATTCGGGCAGCGCGAACCAGGCCACGGCGGCGGGCACGAGGCCGACGGCCGCGACCACGAACATCCACCGCCAGGACGAGTCGCCCAGCGGCACCAGCAGCCGGGCGGCGCCTGCGATGAACGGCACGCCCAGCAGCCCGATCCCGAGCATCAGCGCCTGGATCCGCCCGCGCCGCCGCTGCGGGAACATCTCGGCGATGTAGACGATGAGCACCCCGGTCACGGCCTGCACCCCGAGCCCGCTGAGCAGCCGGAACACGCCGAGCAGCGCGAAGTTCGGCGCGAGCGCGCACAGCAGCGAGGCCGCCGCGTAGAACAGCGTCGCCCCGATCACGACGCGCCTGCGGCCGAACCGGTCGGCGAGGCGTCCCCCGGCGAGCGCCCCGGCGAACATGCCGAGGAACGACAGCGAGGTGAGGTGGCCGATCTGCTGCACCGACAGCCCCCATTGCTCGCGGATCGCGGGCGCCGCGTAGGAGAGCACGTTCAGGTCGGCCAGGTCGGCGATGAACAGGGCGCCGAGCAGCACCATCCAGGTGCGGTGCGAGCGGGTGGTGTGCGGTAGCCGGTCCAGGCGGGCGACCAGCAGGTTCCGGTCGGGTGCGGTGGTGCCGTCCATGACTCTCCTTTGAGCACGGGACTGCGGCGCGGGGGCGGGGTCAGCCGGGTAGCAGCGATCGGTAGGTGCCGCCGTGGAACACGAGCGGTTCGGCGTCGGCGGCGATGCCGGTGGCCAGCACCCGCAGCAGCACGATGCGGTGGTCCCCGGCGGGCAGTTCGTCGTGCGGGGTGCACTCGAACCAGGCGGCGGCGTCCTCGACGAGGACCGCGCCGCGGTCGGTGGTGCTCCAGCGCACCCCGGCGAACCGGTCGGCGACGCGCGCGGCGAGCCTGCGGCTGAGCTCGCCCTGCCGGGCGCCGAGCACGCTCAGCCCGAGGCCCGGCAACCCGGCCAGCCGTGGCCAGGTGGTGGAGGTGCGCTGCACGCACACCGACACCAGCGGCGGGTCCAGCGACACGGAGGTGAAACTGCTGGCGGCCATGCCGACCGGTTCGCCGTCCAGCCCGCACACCGCGAGCACCCCGGCGGGCACCGTGCCGAACACCTCCCGCAGCGCGGTGGTGTCCCGCACCGGATGCAGCGGCGGGCCGCTCATGCGGGCACTTCCAGGTCGAGCAGCGGCGCGTGCTGCTGGGCGCCGAAGGTGTCCCGCTCCCCCGCGCCGCCCTGCGCGCCCGGCCGGACCAGCGTGAGCTTGAAGGCGAGCGCGGGCGCGAAGAACGTGCACACCCGCACCTGATCGACGCTCGTGCGGTAGAGCGCGGCGAGCCGTTCCGGGGTGAGCACGCCGCTGCCGCGCACGTGCGCGAACACGGCCTCGTCGGAGAACATCACGTCGAAGGTGATCTCGTACGGCCCGGCGTTCTTGCTGCGGACCACTTTCGCCAGTTCGCGCAGCGCGGTCATGCGCCGACCTCCTCGCGCACCACGGCGTGCTCGATGCCCTCGGCGTCCACCAGGTGGTAGAGGCTGAACGCGCACACCGGTCCGATCGGGTTGTCCAGCGGGGTCAGCGGCAACGCCAGGTTCCCGGCGGTGGCCAGCTGTCCCGGGTAGTTCAGGTGCAGCACCCCGACCCGCGCGCTGGTGCAGATGGCCTTCGCCAGTTCCGGAGTGGGCGCGACGGCTTCGCCGAGCACGCCGACCTCGTGGCCCGGCACGGGATGCGGTTCGCGGTCGCCCATCACCGCGTCCCGGCCGTAGACGTGGAACCGGACGGTCGCGGTGCCGTCGGCCAGTTCCGGGTGCAGTTCGGCGGTCTCCGCCTCGACGCGGGCGAGGAAGTCGTCCAGCTGTCCGATGAGGACCGGGTCGTGGATGCCGCCGATGAACGTGCAGCGGTGCCCGGTGATCCGGGCGCCTTCCAGCTTGAGCAGCCGCCGCTCGGTGGGTTCGAACCGGCTGCCGCGGACTCGCACGGTGCGCTCGTCGAGCTGCTCGTAGTCGCAGCCGCTCACGTCGAGCACTCCGCCGGGCCCGGCGAGCAGGTCCGGCCTGCTGTTCTCGTAGAGGGTGTGCGCGGCCACCGACAGCGGGGTGCAGCGCTGCTCGGGCCCCATCGGCCGGATGTCGAAGGAGTCGGCGCGGGCGGTGGCCAGCGCGCCGCCGCCCTTCGGTTCCGCGCACACCCCGCCGCATTCCAAGATCTTCCCGAGGTGCCAGGCGATTCCGGGTTCGACCCCGCGCGGCACGAGGAACGCGGCGTAGGGCGCCGGGTCGTAGGCCCGCCCGGCGACGACGACGTCGACCGGTTCGGACAGCGCCTCCTCGAAGGGTTCGGCGCCGATCTGCGCCACCACCGCGACCGTGTCGTCCACATCGGACTCGGTGGGCCGTTCGCCGCGCACGTTCGGCTCGATCCGGCCCTGCGCCAGCCGATCCCGCACCAGTTCGTGCGGCACCTGCGAGTAGATCGCCGCGACGCGCAGCGCGATGCCCTGTTCGGCGGCGATGCGGCCCAGCAGCGCCACCATGCCGTCGACCTGCTCGTCGGTGCCCGCGCCGCCCGCCGAGCCGATGAGCAGCGGGATCCGGTACCGGTGCACGGCGCGCACCATGGGGCGCAGGTCGCGCAGGTAGGACTCCTCGGTGACCAGGGTGTGCCCGAGCCCCAGCATGGACGGGCCCGGATCGGTCGACCCGGAGTCGACGACGATGGCGTCCACGCCCTCCGCCACGCACGCGTCGAAGTCCGCCTCCCGGTAGCCGTAGCCGAGCATGCCGACCGGCGACAGCACGGTGAACTCGCCGCTCATGCCACCGCCCCGTCCGCCGCCGGGAGCCCGAGGTTGCCGCGCAGCGTCGTGGCCGCGTAGTCCGGGCGGACCAAGCCGCGCCGCCGCAGTTCCGGGGTGACGAGCCGGGAGAAGTCGTCGTAGCTGCCGGGCACCGAGGCGGCGGCGAGGACGAACCCGTCCCCGCAGGTGCCGTGCAGCTCCTCCAGCCGGTCGGCGACGACCTCCGGGGTGCCCGACACGATCTCGGCCTCCCGCAGCCGCCCGCGGCCGGAGAACTCCACGAAGTCCCGCACCGACGGGTTCTCCTTGCCGCTCAACGTGATCACGCGGTCGCGCAGCCCCTGGTAGGACATGGCGCGCAGTTCCGCGGCGGTGAACGGCTCCTCGTAGGGGCGGGCGCCGAAGTCGGTGTTGAGCGCCTCGCACAGCAGCGCCAGCCCGTCCTCGTCGCGGGCGAGGCCTTCCAGCATCTCCTGCTTGCGCCGCACGAGCTCCGGGGTCTCCGCGGTCACCACGTTGATCAGCGGGGCGATCACCACCGAGTCCGGGTCGCGGCCCGCGTCCGCGATGCCCTGGCGCAGCCGGGTGTAGGTGCGGCTGCCGGATTCGACGTTCGCGAAGTGGGTGAAGATGACGTCGGCCCAGCGCGCCGCGAACTCCTGGCCGCGCCCGCTGGCCCCGGCCTGCAACAGCACCGGCCTGCCCTGCGGGGAGCGCGGCACGGGGAACGTGCCGTGCGAGGTGAAGAACCGGCCGTCGTGGTCGAGCCGGTGCACCTTCGCCGGGTCGGCGAACTCGCCGCTGCGCTTGTCGACGAGCAGCGCGTCCGGTTCCCACGTGTCCCACATGCGCGTGACGATGTCGACGAACTCGTCGGCGCGCTCGTAGCGCAGGTCGTGGTCGAGGTGCTCGGTGCGGCCGAAGTTCGCCGCCTCCGAATCGTTCAGCGAGGTCACGATGTTCCACCCGGTGCGCCCGCCGGTCATCAGGTCGGCGGTGGCGAAGTGCCGGGCGATGTGGAACGGCTCGTAGTACGTCGTCGAGTAGGTGGCGGCGACGCCGAGGTGCCGGGTGGCCATCGCCATCGCCAGCATCACCACCGTCGGGTCCATCTTGACCGAGCGGATCCCGTGCCGGACGGCGAGTTCGTGGTCGCCCCGGTAGATGTCGGGCATCGCCAGCCGGTCGTCGAAGAAGGCGAGGTCGAAGCCGCCGTCCTCCAAGGTGCGGGCGATGCGGGTGAAGTAGTCCGCGGTGAGGAAGTCGCTCGCCGAGCCGGGCGCGCGCCACGACCCGACGTAGTTGGAGCAGTTCTGCGCCTGGAGGAACGCGATCAGCGCCATGCTCCGCGGTGAGCTCGTCATCAGCACTCCTGGGTTCGCCGTGCCGGTTTCGCACCGCCGGCCGCGGGCGGCCGGTGGTTCCACAGCGTCGGCGAGCCGTGGCAGCATCTCCAAGCGGAGTGGCAGCATCTGCAACCAACGGGGGTGGCGGGATGGGCGAGGAGCTGTCCGGACCGGCGCGCGTGCTGCACGTGCTCGAAGCGCTGGCCGGGCTCGAACAACCGGCGAACCTGGACGTGGTGGCGGCCGAGGCCGGGCTGGGCAAGTCGAAGGCCTACCGCTCGCTGCGGGTGCTGCAGGAGGAGGGCTACGTCGACCACGTCGGCCGCAGCGGTTACCGCATCGGGAGCCGCGCGGTGGCGCTGTCCTCGCTGATCGGGCCGCGTCCGGCGCTGCTGCGGCTGGCCCGGCCCACGATGGCCCGGCTGGCGGCGGAGGCCGCGGAGACCACCCACCTGCACCTGCGCAGCGGCACCCACCGGGTGGTGATCCTCTCCGAGGACCCGCCGCGCAACCCGGAACGCCAGGGCGGCACCGTCGGCGAGCGCTCACCGCTGACCTCGGGGTGCGGGGGCACGTCGATCCTGGCGTTCCTGCCGCCGGAGCAGGCCCGCGAAGTGCTGCGCAGCGCCGGGACGCCGAAGCCCCGCGGGTTGCGGGCGCGGCTGTCCCGCATCCGCGACACCGGTTTCGCGCTGTCGTTCAGCGACAACCACCCGGCGCTGAACGGGATCGCCGCGCCGCTGTTCGACCCGGAGGACGGCGCCCCGATCGGTTCGATCTCCATCGCCGGACACGAGAGCCGCCTGCCGGAGCGGGTGCTGCTGCGCCTGGTCGACCCGCTGCGCGCGGCCTGCGCGGACCTGGCGCCCCGGCTGGCGGCGTTCCTCGGCCCGAACTCCTCCACCCGGCTGGCGAAGCTCGACGTCACCGTGCAGAACCTGCTGCCCGGCTGAGCGAACCGCCCACCCGGCCCCGCGCCGCCGGACGTCACGCTCGCGGCGGATGCCGCGCGGTGATCGAGCTGCTTGGCTGGGTGGGGCTGATGGGCTTCGCCGTCGACGGAGGGAGCGTCGGTGACCACCTCCGGGGAGTTCGGCGCGCTGGTCGTGCTGCGCGCGAAGCAGGGCGAGTTCGCCGCGCTGCACGCCGTGGACGGGCGGGCGGACGTCGAGCGCCTGCAGCCGCTGCTCGAATTCATCCCGAACGGGACGGCACCGGCGGGTCAGCTGGACGAGGTGGAGGCGGTGGCGCGGCGGCTGCACGGGCTCGGCCGCGCGATCATGGTCGACGCCGCCGAGGTGGCCGGCGCATCCGGGTTCGGCCCAGGTCCGGCGGGCGCGCTCGGGGAGCTGGCCGACCGGCTGGCACACCCGGTGGGCCTGTTCGACGAGCAGGTGCCGGTTCCCTTCGTCCCAGTCGTCCGCGATGCCGCGACCGACGCCGAGCTCGCCGGGCTCGGCCGCCTCTGCCACGAGCTCGGCGCGGGTGGCGCGCTGCGGATCCGGACGGCCGCGGCGGAGCGGGTGGGGCTGCTGCTCGACCGGCTGCGGGTCGAGCCGGGCGAACTCGATCTCATCGTCGATCTCGGCTACCTGCCGGAGCTGCCCGCGCGGGTCGTCGAGCGGGCCGCCGCCGCGGTCGACGTCGCCGCCGGGTGCGGGCCGTTCCGATCGGTCAGCGTGCTGAGCGGCTCCATCCCCCGGTCGCTCGACCGCACCTCGCTCTGGGCGCAGCCGCGAGTCGAGGAGCGGCTGTGGCGGGCACTGGCAGAGGACGGGCGCAGCGGCCTCCGCTTCGGCGACTACGGCGTCGCGCATCCGGTGATCGGCGACTCGTGGGGTGGCAAGCACGTCGCCCTCCGGTACTCCTGCCCGGACCACTGGCTGTACTCGCGGGAACGGCAACCGGTTCCGGACGGCGCAGCGGAAGCGGAGGGCGGACGGGCGCGCACCGTGCGGTCGGTGTGCCGGAACCTCGTCGAATCCGACGAGTACGCGGGTCCCGACTTCTCCTGGGGCGACCGGAACATCCTCGATGCCGCCGAAGGCCGGGGCAGCGGGCTCGGCGCGACGAGCAAGCCGCCCGCGTTCGCGACGTCGCACCACCTCGCCTACTTGGCCGACCGCGCCGCGTAGCAGAACTCCGGCCGTGCGCTCACCAGCGGCGAGTCCGATGTGGACGATCCGATTCGCCGCCGCTCCAGCGCACCCGGGCCGGGCCGGCTTTGCGCTCCGCCGATCTTGCCGGTACCTTGCGTGGCATGGTTCTAGACGAGAGCGGCGTGCTCACCCACTTGCGCCGCGGGGTGCTGGAGTACTGCATCCTCGCGATGATCGACGTCGAGCCGCTGTACGGCCTCGAGATCGCGCGCAGGCTCGGCGAGCACGACATCCTGCTGCAGAGCGAGGGGACGCTGTACCCGCTGCTCGCCCGCCTCCGGCGGCAGGGCCTCGTGGAGACCAGCCAGGTGAAGTCCACCTCCGGCCCGCCGCGCCGCTACTACGCGCTCACCGCGGAGGGCCGCACGGCGCTGGCCACCTTCCGCACCACCTGGTCCAGCTTCCGCAGCGCAGTCGATTCCGCCATGACAGGAGAACAATGATCATGACCAAGACCCACTCCCGCGTGCACGCATACCTGGACGAGCTGAACGACCTGCTGCGCGACGCGCCCGCATCGGTCCGCCGCGACGTGATCGCCGGCGTGCACGAGCACTTCGAGGCCAGCGTCGGTCCGGACGCGGACGCGGCCACCGTCGACGACGCCATCGAGCGCATGGGCACCCCCGAGCAGGTCGCCGCGGAGGCGGGCGTCGAGCCCGGTCGCGCACAGGCCACCCGGCAGGGTTCCGTGCTCGCCGCCGCGCTGGCCTGCCTCGCCCTGGCCGGCGCCTGCTCGCTCACCTACCTCATCGGCGGTCTCCTCGCGCTGTCCGCGGGCTTCGACGCCGACGCCGACTGGGAGATCAACGGCGCCACCGCGGCCGCCGCGATCGTGCTCTCGTTCGCGGCCTGGCTCTGCGGCACGATCCTCGTGGCCGTGAACCGCTCCTGGTCCCGGCGGCAGAAGGCGCTGCTGATCGCCTCCTGGCCGGCGGCCCTGGTCCTCTCCGAGCTCTGCACCCTGCCCACCGGGCCGGTGTTCCTGGTCAACGTGCTCAGCTTCGTCGTCCAGGGCGTCATCGGAGTCCTCTTCGCCGTCGCCATCGCCAAGCTCTGGTTCGCGACGCGGCGCTGACGGCCGGTCCGGTCGCCTCGGACGACAGCGGTGCGGCCCTCGATCTCCACCGCGGGCCGCACCGGACCGAGCACGCAGCCCGGGCGCCCGGGCGGACGAAGCCGGATCCCGCATCCGGTGTCACCTGCGCTCCAGCCGATCCGCTCCCGCACTCGCCTCGCGCCTGGCGCGCTTTCCGGCCCGCATATCGTTCTCGATCGCACGAAAAGCCTTGATCGCTTCTTCTTCTCGCCGGAGCTCGGCCAACACGTGCGCAGCCTCCAACCTGACGGTGTCGTCGCCGCGCTTCGAGGCGATGCTCTCCAACAGAGACACCGCCTCGCTTCGACTCTTGCCACCCCGCACAAAACACACCCGATGCGAACGGGAACAGGAAGAGTCGGCAAACAATGCGAAGATGACCCGCCGCCACCGAACGGGGGCGTGCCGCCACAACTCTCGGGAGGCCTTCTCGACTGCGGTTTCCGACAGGGCACTATCCCGCACCAAGATCTCGAGCAGGCCACCGCAGAATTCGGAACCATATTTGATCGGCTCCAACGCGGCGGCTACACGATCACCATCATCGATGCTCCGATCTTCAACGATTGCCGAGAACGCTTGACGGGCTCGCCCCCGGTCACACTTAGCCGCCAAGTGTGCAGCATCGATTCGAACCTGATATCTTCCAGGCCTTCGGGCAACGAGAACACACAGCTCCGCCTGCTCCTCGCTACTCCTTCCCGGCTCAATCTTCAGAACACGGAGTTGATCTTCAGGGCCGAACCGGTCGATCCGAATCAGCTTGACCAGACCTTCGCGGGCGGCTCCAGGATCGAACCGCAGGAGCGCCTCCAACGCATCGATGCGCATCGGGCCGCTCAATGAAGCACCCTCCAACACATCCAACAGAACGATGCGCGCCAACGAACCGTCACAAGACCCCGCCCGCACGACGGATTTGATCCGCAAAGGTACCGACAACCTGCCGTCTCGCACAATATCAAGAAGAGTTCGATGCCCCTCGTCGAACCTGTCGACCAGCATAGCGGCGGCAGAATGACGCCGACCCGGAGCACTCTCGCTGCTGTTAGCGATCACTCCCAGACATTCGCGCAACTCGCGCACGTCATGTGCGCCGAGCAAATCAGCCACCCGACCCCAGAGGCCCTCGTCCCGAACTTCTTCAAGCAGCACGCGAAGTTTGCTCAGCCCTAAATCAGAATCCACTTTCAGGATTTCCCGAACGGCAGCAAACCGGCCATAATCAGTGAGATTTTCGCCTTCCGAAAGACCAACGAGGACACGCATGCCGCTTTCTTGCGATATTGACACCAATCGCGCGGCAACCTCAACGCGGCGACTTTCCTTGATTTCCGCACATTCCGCCATCCGAGAGAGAAGCGCGATAGCCGTCGCACGGTCATGCTGCCCCAATGCCTCGATCAGCGCCTTTCGGGCTTGCACGTTGGTGTCGTCACGAACCAAGAACGACTCGGCCAATCGAGGAACGCCGGGCACCGCAAGGAAGATCAATTCGCGAAGGGCTTGCAGACACCGTCCTTCGTCCGGATTCGCGCTCCGGTCGGCCAGCCCTTCCAACTCGTGCACGGCGAGCTCCGGATTCACGACCTCGAGCCGCCGGACAGCCTCCTCCCACGCTCCCACTGGAGTCTTGGTGTCGTGCATCTTCCGAAGCACCAGCTTTTCCACGCGACGCCGCACCTTCTCGTCCAAGCGCAAGCCGTGCTGCACCGACTCGACGAGAAAACCGACGTTCTCCTGCCGACGCCAACCCCGGAGCGTCCCGCGCAGGTACCTGCTCAAGTCCACCTCGTCCGCGAGCCAATGCGCAGCGAGGAAGATCCGCACCCGACCGGATGGCCACGCAGCACGGGTGCTCAGCAATTTTCGCACCGTACGACGGTTCGGGGCGGGGTGCTGATCGGCGATCGCGCGCGCCGCGAGGTACTCCTCAACGGTCTTGTGCATGAACTCGAACCGGTCGTCGCTGGTCTGGATCAACACACCGCTCTGGCGCAACGCATCGCTCAGCACCTCCTTCCACTCCTGATCGGAGATGCCGCGCGGCTTGCGGGATCCCGCCCAGCTCACGGCGTTGTCCAGCAGAGATCCTCGGTCTGCCGCCGTTGCACCGCCTTGCCCAAGATGTGCGACGTGCTTCAGCAGATCGTCGAGATCGTCCATCACCTCGTCCACGGCCGCCGCCGCGGAGGGGCCTCCAGCAACGCTGGTGCGCAACTTGTTCCGCACCACCGGATCATTCCGCTTCCGGCGTGCCCAATCCAAGAACTCACGGTAGAGCAGCGCCTGGTTGCTCGGCAGTTCGGCCGTCGGTTGATCCGTGTACAGGGTGCACAGCATCGTCGCGGTGAGCGGAACCTTGGCGAGTGCCAGCATCTCGGTGCGCCGAACGTGCTCCATGAAGTCGGCGGCGGACCCGTTCGTGCCATCGCCCTGTGCGGCCAGGAACCTCTCCGCGAACCGCTCCAGCTCCACGTCCGAGAACGGCTCGATCCGGTAGGTGGGGAAACCCGGCCGCTCGATCTTGCCGAGTTCGTTGTACCTCAGCGGACGACTGGTGATCAAGAACCGATACTCGTTCGACTTCCGGTGCTTTCGGATGCTGGTCATCACAGCGTCGCGCTGCGAGAGTCCAGCGATCTCGTCCAAGCCATCGGCGAAGATCAACCACGGCACTCCTGGAATCGGTTCCTCGCTGAACAGCTCGACGAGTTCACGGGTCGCCAGGCTGGAGCTGAACCACTTCGAGAACCCCTCGGCCAATGCATCGGGAAGCGGTTTGGGCAAGCTCAGGACAGCAGCCGGCACGAGCAACGGGACGAACTCCTCGTACCCGCGTTCGAGCCAGTTGTGGGCAGCGTCCGCGGCCAATCGCCGGACGAGGCTGGATTTGCCCATGCCTGGCGCATCAACGATCTGCACCCCTCCTGCGTGGCGTTGCAACAACTTTTCAGCTCGAAGCAGCTCCACTTCGTCGGCGTCGCCGCCGTCCTCGCGCCGGGCGTCGCGCGCAGCGGTGCGGGACACGTAGATGGTGGACAGCTCGGGGATGCGCGGACACAAGAAGTGGTACGAATGCTTCTGGTCGGCGCCGCTGATGGTCGTCAGGTAGCTGCGGAGCCGCTCGCCCGCGTGCCGCCATTCGCCCGCGCGAAGTTGGTCGGCGTCGAGCAGGTCGAGCCAGGCGTGGTTGGCGCGCCCTGCTTCTGCGGCAGCCTCCGGGACCGACGGGATCTCGACCACCTCGCGACCGTCGTACAGTCCGCACACGGCACCGGTCCGACGGTTCAGCACCGGTGCGCCGGCCGTGTCGGACAACCGAAGCAGGGCTTGGGCTTCGTCCGCAGGCATCCCCGCGGCGAGGCAGGCGATCGGGTGGTCCCCCAACTCGACGCGGACCAGGACGAGAGCGGAACCGACCCGACGCACCGGACCTCCGAGCGCCTCGACGAGCCCTGCACAGGTCAGGACGAGATCTCGCGCCACGACGACGCCTCGCCCCTGCCCAACGGGAACGGTCGCTGAAGCCATCGCTTCCCGCAGTCGGTGATCGGAGCGGGGAGCTTCGAAGTTGATGTTCCCGTTGATGGATTCCGCCTGCACGAGGGGCCCGTTCACCGTGCCGTGCGACTCGTTCTTGACCACCCGGACACACTAAGCGAGTAGATCGAACGCAGGTGTCCGTTTCTGGAATCAGTAGCAATCAGTCCGCATCCTGGCGCTTCCAGGAAGTTTTCTTCACCGGTTCGGCCTAACGTCGCCACTGGCGACGCACCCGGACGACCGAGACGCTCACGGAGACCGGACCGATCGACCACCGCCTCTGGAGAACCGACGAGTAGATCATCTTTGAGTTCGATGCTGGTGCAGGAGATCGAGGAACCAGCGGAGTTTGTTGACCGCGTCCTCAGGTACCGGGTCGGAGTGGAAGTGCATCACCTTGTTCCGGATGAGGCGGATCTCCTCCAACCGGGCGGTGAAGGTGACGCGGTCCAGCGACCACTGCAGCTTTTCCCACAGCTCTTCGTTCTCCAGGGTGCGAAGGTAGTCGCCGATGGAGAGATCATCGAATCCGGTGATCCGGCGACGGCAGATCGTCCGGATCTCGTCGAGCTCGAAGGACTGCCGCACGATCCACCGCAGGGTCTGGTCGACTTCACCGAGCAGGAAGAACGGCGTGGCCATCTCCCCGTAGCGGTGCGCCACATCCGCGGTGGTGACGATCCCTCTGATCTCCTTGGTCTGGTCGCGGACGAACACGAAGTACCGCTGTTGCAACACGGGCAGGATCTCGAAGAGATCGCGGTCGTAGTCGACGACCTCCACGGGGGTGTCGATGGCGTCCGCGACTGTGGCGTCGGGCTTCCGCTGCAGGGCTTGCGCGATCGAACGCCACGTCACGGCACCTCGGAGATGGCGCGGGCCGTTGAGCACCGCCAGTTGCGAGTAGTCGTCCAAGGCCATCTTGGTGATCGCTTCTTCCACCGTCCCGTCCGGGCCGATGAAACCGACTCCGCTCAGCGGCGACAAGTTCCCGACGGTGAGGCGGACGTTCAAGTCGTCCCCGCCGTCGTTCTCGACGCCCCGCAAGTCCGCGATCTCCGGCTCGTCGGTTTGCTCGGACACGTCTCCAGCAGGGGTCGTCAGCGATACGACGGTGTCGAGCGTGACGGCTCGGAAACCGGGCGACGTGGTCAAGCCGTGGTTGGCGAGGTCGGCTTCGATCTGATCGATGTGGTCCGTGCGATCCTTCACGCCCCAGAATCCGAGGAGTTCGCGAACCGTGAGCCGCTCGGGGTCATCGTTGTCGGCCCGTTCGCGCGCCCGGCGCAACCGTTCGTGCACCGCGGGGTGCGGCGCATCCGGCGCCTGCCGGTGCACGCTCGCCACCTTCCGGTCGAGCAGTTCCTGGCGCACGGAGTCCAGCAATCTTTCCTGGCCTACCACCACCCAGGCCCGCCAACCGTCGACGGCCCGCATCCCGGCCGCCACCATGGCCGCGCCCGAGGGACTGCGGAACTCTTCACCGAGCGAATCGACCCGGATGCGCCCTTGTTCGGTCACGGTGGCGAAGAACGTCTGACCAATGCGGTTGCGGTCGAACCGGAGGCGGGTGCCGGGCTCGATCAACCCCTGCTCGAGCAGGTCCGCGACCATCACTCGACGGCCCTCGATCAGGTACTGGGCGCGGCCGGCCGACTTGTCCCCCTCAGCCACGAATGCTCACCACTTCCGCAGCCCGGCGAACTTGCGACGGGAACCGATCGCCTGCTTGAGGATGCGGCGCTTCAACTCCTTCAGGCTCAAGCGCTCCACCCGGGTGAGCTGCAACTCCGCGGCAACGGCCAGCAGACCTGCACGGTCCAGGTGCTGCTCGTCGAGGTATGTGGCGCCTTCCGGCTCGGTCTCGGTGACGCGGAGCCTCGCGGCGATCCCGGCCGCGGCCTCGGGCACGTCAGTCGCCGGTCCCGCCGCGGGCGGCTGTTCCGGAGCCCTGGCCGCGTTGTCGGCTTTCGGATCGTGACCACCCCGAGCACCTACCAGCAGGTCGATGAGCCGCTCCTTCTTGAGGTTGCTGTAGCCCCTCACCCCGAGGTGCTTGGCCACTTCGCGCAGCTGTTTCGCGGTGAATCCGACCTGCGAGAGGTGCTTGCGCCGCGAGTCCTCGGATTCCAGCGAGGGCAGCAGTCGCGCGGTCCCGCTCGGGTCGAGTGCCGATCCCTCGGCCACCGCAGTCGACGGCCGCCGCAGGGGTGTCCGAGTGGTCGTGGCCACTTCCGAGCCACGCACCACCGCCAGCCGGCAGGCGCCCGACAGCAGCTCGTCGACCACGGACTCACCCTGTTCCCGGAGGAAGTCGTTCCAGATCTCGCCCAGCCGCACCACGTCGTCCAGCCGGCCGCTCATTCGATCACTCCCGCGCTCATTCCCAGCTTCCCCAGGACCTCGTCCGTGAGCCGCCCGAACTCGCGGACGACGTCGTCCTTCTGCGGATGGCGCAACATCGCGGGTATCCCGCCTTCTCCCGAGCCGCTGAAGTGCTTCGTGCTGTTGCGGACCATGTTGTGCAGCACCGGCATTTCCGGATTTTGCTTCACTTCCTGGATGTACTCGTGGTGCGCCGCCGTCGGCTGCTGCGAGTAGATCTGCACCATGGTGAACACGACGCCGAGGATCTCCGGCGTGATCGGCCGGTGACCGCCGAATCCACCGTTGTGGTGCGCGAAGTTGTTGAAGTCCCGCTTCAACTCGTCGCAACTCCCCGCGAGGTATTCCAACCCCAGCGTGGACAGGTAATCGGCCTTGGCCGGGACCAGGATCTGTTCGCTGGCCACGATCGCGGTCTTGGTCACGATGCCGAAGTTCGGCGCGCAATCGATGAGCACCAAGTCGTACTCGCTGAAGCGCTCGTCCTGCAACCCGCGCCGCAGGCAGCCATGCAGCTCCAAGAACCTCCGCTGGGAGCTGTCCAGCGTCGTGGTCCCGCCGAGGTGCGCTGCGAGCTGCAGGTCGATGTTGATGAGGCCCAAGTGGGAGGAGATCAGGTCCAGCCTCCCGCCGGAGTGGCCCACCAGGCGGTTCACCGGCTCCGGGGTGAGCACCAGTTCGGCCAGTGAGAACTCCCGCCCAGGAGCATCACCATCGAACCACCTCTTGATCGTGTGCTCGTTCCTGATCCGCTCGTGCCAATCGTCCACCGGGAAGAACGAGAAGGTCAGGTTGGTCTGCGGGTCGAGGTCGAGCAGCAGGACCTTCAACCCTCGACTCGCCGCCACCGCACCCAAGTTCGCGGTGAGGGTCGTCTTGCCCACGCCGCCCTTGTAGTTCATCACTGCCACGATTCGCACAAGTTCCCCCACGCTCTCGCGCCCGATGGTGCGGCGAAACGATGCCCACAGTCGGCCAAGCGGCCCCGATGACCTTGGCAGAGCACGCGTTCTCCAGGCAACGGAAGCGGGAACGCCTCGACACGAACGGACGCTGGGCGGTACCCCGTCCACCGAATCTGCACGGCCGAACGGGTGAGGATTCTCCGGCCATCTCGGTGAACATGCGCACGACCCGGATCGAACCCGAGCTGTCGGTGATCACACCTGCCTAACCTCGTACACGTGCCGCAGACACGGGAGAACGATTCGCAGCAACGACGCAGCCTGCTCGCCCAGCTCGACTACGTCGAACTGGCGGTGAGCGGACGCACTTCGGTGGTCGGCTCCGACCTCACCGATCCCGGGGTGATGGACTGGTCGGCGGCCGCGACGATCCGCGATCCATCGGACGAGGTGGGAACCGAACTGGAATCGGATCTACGGGTGGACGGCATCGCCCTCTCGACGACGACCACGGCTGACCACGGCCAGGTGCTCACCCTCTTCGAGGCGGATGGAATCATCATCGACCTCACCCGTGCGGACGACGTCTTCGACGCTCTAGATGCGCGGAGCGCCGACGACGCTCATTTCCTCCCCCTCTTCGACGGGGAGACCGGGTTCTCGGAGATCGCAGAAGAGCTGGACGCCACGCTGGAGATCGGCGCCTCACGCGTGCTCATCGTGCACCGCGTTCGGATCGCTCCGGCCTGGCGCGGTTTGGGCGGCGTGGGTCGACTGCTGATCGGTCGTACGCTGGCCTGGATGTGCACGGGGTCAGAACTCGTCGCCGTGAACCCCTTTCCCATCGACCTGGGACCACACGTCTCGCGCGACGGCGAACTCTTCGCCGACTCACTGCGCCAGGTCCAGCGCACCTGGGCGTCGATCGGGTTCAACCCCTTCAAGGACGACATCTGGATCATGGACCCTGCACTCGGTGCGCATGAGCGGGCAATCGCCGAGATCAGCCGCGAACTCGGCCTGGACTGACGGAGCCCGCCGAACGCATCGGCATCGTCCAGGTCACCGGGATCTTCGCCATCGCCGAGCTCTGGTTCGCGACGCGGCGCTGACGGGCGGGCGAGGGGATTCCCTCCGCTCACGGACGCGAGGCTCCGGGGCGGGCGGGATCGGGTTGACTGGGACGCGCAGCGGCCTCGGTCCCGAGGCCGTCCCGATCACGAGCGAGGTCCGATGACGCGCAAGATCCTGACCACCGCCGCGCTGGCCGGCTGCCTGTTCTCCGTCGCCGCACCGGCTGCCATGGCCGCGGACTGGCGACCGGTCGGCAGCAGCACGAACAAGGCGGCGCTGGAGGCCCAGTGCGCCGCGGGCAAGGCCGCCGGGAACTGGAACGAGTGCGATTACAAGAAGATCGGCAACGTCTGGAACCTGTTCGTGCGCTGACCCCGGCGGCCGTGCCACCGATCCGCGGCGGGGTCGATCAGGTCGCCGAGCGCGAGCGCTCCCCCGTCCCGGGGATCGCTCGTCGCGGTCCGGTCACCGGTCGTTCTCCGGGCAGCAGCGGGACATCCCGCGCCACAGCAGGTCGATGAGGTCCTCGGTCTGGGCGCGCCAGGCGCCGTGCTGGTCGAGGAAGAGCAGGCCGCCGAGGCCGCGCAGCACGACCTCCGGGTCGAGGTCGGCGCGGACGGTGCCGGCTTCGGCGTTGGCGGCCAGCAGCGCCGCGACGGAGCCGACCATCGCCTCGTGCGCGGTCTTCGGCAGTTCGCCGCGGGCAGCGGTGGCGGCGCTGAGCGCGTTCGCGAGGCCGCGCTTGGTCATCATGTAGTGCGCCAGGTGGTCCGTGGTCCACACCCGGAACGCCTGCTCCGGCGGGTGGCTCTCCAGCAGGCTGGGCACCACGTCGACCAGGTGCCGCACTTCGCGCTGGTAGACGGCGAGGATGAGGTCCTCCGGGGCCGGGAAGTGGCGGTAGACGGTGCCGACGCCGACTCCGGCCCGCTTGGCGATCGCGTTGAACGACACCTCGCCACAGCTCGACAGCGAGTCCGCGGCCGCCGCGAGGATCAGCTCGTGGTTGCGCCGCGTGTCCGCACGCCGGTGGTTCACCGCACCCGTGCTCATCGTTCCTCCCGTTTCCGCTCTGCCGCTGAGAGCCTCCCGACCTGCGAATACCGGCCACTTCCGCACACGTTTGCCGACCGGATACTAATCCGCTAATCTCGATATCGGACAGCGGATTTTTATCCGGTTCCCGGCGCGACGTAGCCAACGCCCCCACCACATCATGCCGCCCGGCTCCGGGGCGCAGTACAGGCGGAGAAGAGTTCCTTTGCACATCTCACTCGAAGTCAACGGCAGCCAGGAGCAGCTCGACGCCGAACCCGGCGTGACGCTGCTCGACGCGCTCCGCGAACGACTCGACATCACCGGACCCAAGAAGGGCTGCGACCGCGGCCAGTGCGGCGCGTGCACCGTGCACGTGGACGGCCGCCCCGTGCTCTCCTGCCTCACCCTCGCGGCCACCGTGAAAGCACCGGTGACCACCGTGGAGGGACTGGGCGAGGACGCGGAGCTGACCCCGCTGCAGCAGGCGTTCGTCGACCAGGACGCCATGCAGTGCGGGTTCTGCACCTCCGGGCAGATCATGTCGGCCCAGGCGGCCATCGACCAGGACGTCACCGACGTCCGCGAGTTCATGTCCGGCAACCTGTGCCGCTGCTCGGCCTACCCGAACATCATCGCCGCGATCGACCAAGCGAGGGGCACCGATGCGACAGTTTGAGCTCACCACCCCCGGCTCCGTCGAAGCGGCCACCGCGGAACCGGCCACCTTCCTGGCCGGTGGCACGACGCTGGTCGACCTGATGAAGCTGGACGTGCTCACCCCGCAGCGGGTGCTGGACATCAACGAGCTGCCGCTGCGCGGCCTCGACGCCGCCGACGGGTTGCGGATCGGCGCGCTGGAGCGGATGAGCGACATCGCCGCGCACCCTGGCGTCTACCCGATGATCTCGCGGGCGCTGCTGCTCAGCGCCTCCCAGCAGCTGCGGAACATGGCGAGCATCGGCGGGAACCTGCTGCAGCGCACCCGCTGCACCTACTTCCGCGACGTCGCGATGCCCTGCAACAAACGCGAACCCGGTAGCGGGTGCCCCGCGTTGGACGGGGCGAACCGGATGCACGCGGTGCTCGGCACCAGTGATTCCTGCTTGGCCACCCACGCCAGTGACGTCGCGGTCGCGTTCACCGCGCTCGACGCCGAAGTGCGGCTGCTGAGCTCCGAAGGCGCCCGCACCGTGCCGCTCGCCGAGTTCTACCGCGTCCCCGGTGACACCCCGGACGTCGAGAACGACCTGCGCCCGGGCGAGCTGATCACCGAAGTGGTGGTCCCGCGCCTGGACTGGGCCGCGAACTCCACCTACGTCAAGGTGCGCGACCGCCAGTCCTACGAGTTCGCGCTGTGCTCGGCCGCCGTCGCGCTGGACGTGCAGGACGGCCGCATCGCCGACGCGCGGATCGCGGTCGGCGGCGTGGCCACCGTGCCGTGGCGGCTGCACGCCGTCGAAGAGGCGCTGCGCGGCGCCCCCGCCACCGAGGAGTCCTTCGAGCGCGCCGCGGGTGCGGCCGCCGACGGCGCCCGGACGCGAGGCGCGAACGGCTTCAAGCCGGCCCTGCTGAAGCGGACCGTGATCCGCGCGCTGCTCGAACTGACCGAGGAGGACCGCTGATGCCCAGTCGACTCGACGGGCCGGTCAAGGCCACCGGCCGGGCCAAGTACGGGGTGGACCACAACCTGCCCGGCACGGCCTACGGATACCTCGCGCTCAGCACCATCGCGCACGGCGAGATCGCGTCGATGGACCTCGCCGCGGCCCGCGCCGCCGCCGGGGTGCTCGCCGTGTACTCGCCGTTCGACCCGCTGGAGCTGAGCACGCCGACGCTCCCCGCGTTCGGCGACACCTGGGTTCCGCTGCAGGACAAGGAGGTCGCGTACTACGGGCAGCCGATCGCGTTCGTGGTCGCAGAGACCTTCGAGCAGGCGCGCGACGCCGCGCTGCTCATCGAGGTCGCCTACCACGAGCGGCCCGCGCTGACCTCGCTGGAGGAGGGGCTCGCGACCGCCGAGGACGCGCCGAGCTCCGGCCACGGCGGCGGCCCGTCCCTGGACATCCTCGCGGACGGCGTCGAGTCCATCGAGGACGCGCTGGCCGCCAGCGCCGTGGTGGTGTCCGAGACCTACTCGACCGCACCGCAGAACCACGCGCCGATGGAGCCGCATTCGGCCGTGGCGTACTGGGATTCCACCGGGCTGACCATCCACAGTGGAACGCAGGGCTCCGACATGCAGGCCGCGGAGCTGTCGATGGCGCTCGGGGTCGAGATGTCCCGGGTGCACGCGCTGAACCCGTACGTCGGGGGCGCGTTCGGCGGCAAGGGCCGCACCTCGGCGCCCGCGTTCCTCGCGGCCGCCGCGTCCCGCGACCTCGGCCGGCCGGTGAAGGCCTCCCTGACCCGCGAGCAGGTGTTCACCGCCACCGCGGGCCGCGCCGCCACCGTGCAGGAGGTCTCGCTCGGCGCCGACGCGGACGGGACGCTCGTGGCGGTGCGGCACGACTCGTGGTGCAGCACCGGCATGGACCGCTCCTTCGTGGAACCGACCTCGCACGGCACCTCCCGCGAGTGGTACGCCACCCCGAACCTGTCGCTGCGGCAGAAGATGGTGCCGCTGAACCTGCCGCCCACCACGTTCATGCGCGCCCCCGGCGAAGCCCCCGGGTCGTTCGCGCTGGAGAGCGCGATGGACGAACTCGCGGTGGCGCTGGAGATGGACCCGATCGAGCTGCGGATGCGGAACAGCTCGATCGCCCCGCCCGGCAAGGACCTGCAGTGGTCGGCGAAGTACCTCGACGACTGCTACCGGATCGGCGCCCAGCGCTTCGGCTGGGACCAGCGCACCCCGCGCGGGCGCACCGACGGCGACTGGCTGGTGGGCCTCGGCACCGCCACCGCCATGTTCCCGGCGCTGCGCTTCCCCGCCTCGGTGCGGGTCACGCTCACCGCGGACGGCAGGGCGGAGGTCGCCACCAGCGGCGCCGACCCCGGCACCGGTCTGCTGACCGTGCTCTCGCTGGTGGGGGCCGAGACGCTGGACATCGCGCCGGAACGGGTCACGCCGAAGCTGGGCGACTCCTCGCTGCCCGCGGGCGGCATGTCCGGTGGTTCCACGGCGACCGCCAGCGCGGGTTCCTCGGTGATGCTCGCGGCCTCCACGGTGCTCGACTCGCTGCTGGAACTGGCGGCCGCGCCCGGCGCGCCGTTCGAGGGCGCCGAGGTCACCTACGCGGACGGACAGGTGTTCGCCGACGGGCGGAGCATGCCGTTCGGCGAGCTGCTGCGGGCGGTGGGCCGCGACTCGCTGTCGGAAACCGGCTCCACCGCGCCCGGCGAGGAGCTGACCAAGCACTCGTTCAGCTCGTTCGGCGCCCAGTTCTGCGAGGTCCGGGTGCACCGCTGGACCCGGGAGGCCCGGGTGTCCCGGCTGCTCGGGGTGTTCGACGCGGGCCGGATCATCAACGAGAAGGCCGCCCGCAGCCAGCTCAGCGGCGGCATGATCTGGGGCGTCTCGGCGGCGCTGCACGAGGCGATGGAGGTCGAGCCCAACGGCCGCATCGCCAACGGGGACTTCGCCGGCTACCTGCTGCCGGTGCACGCCGACATCCCCGACATCGACGTGCAGTTCGTCGAGCACCCGGACACCCTGCACAACCCGGTGGGGGCGAAGGGCGTCGGCGAGATCGGCACCGTCGGCCTGGCCGCGGCGGTCGCCAACGCCATCTACAACGCCACCGGCACCCGCGTCCGCCACATCCCCATCACCATCGAGGACCTCCTCGAGGACTGACGGCCTCCCCGGGGCGCGCGGGTTCGCGCTCCCCGGGGAGTTCGGCATTCGGGTGATGATGCGCCCATCGCCTCCACCGCGGAACGGGCGGGGCGGTATGCCGTTCTTCCTCGTGGCCGGCTTGGCCCGCCACGACCCGCGTCGTACTCCGTCCGGGCGTAACTCGATCAACCCGTTCTGCGGAAGCGCCTGATCGTTCTACCCTCCCGATCGATCTTGCTTCGCCGGACGATCGGGGAGATCACATGGCACAGGGCACGCCGTACCGGATCGAAGTCCTAGCGGGTGGAGACCCGTTGCGGACCGAGCGGTGGACCCGGTCGTTGCGGGACGACCTGGCCGAACTGGACGGGTTGTCGGTCGGGTTCGTCGAAAGCGCCCCCGGTGCCCCCGGCAGCAAGGGTGGCGCGTTCACCGATCTCGCCCTGGCGGTGACCGCGCTCGTCGCCTCCAAGCAGGCAGCACCCGTGCTCACCACGGCGATCATCGAGTGGTGCCGCCGGGAACGCCGTCGCGTCGTTCGCATCACCAAGGGCGACGCCACGCTAGAGATCACCGGCAAACCGGGTGCCGCTCAGCAAGAACTCGTGCGCGAATTCCTCCGCACGTTCGGAGACGAGGGGTGACGGGACGACCGCTGCGCCGACACGCGCTCCTCATCCACACCGAGAACTACCAGGACGGGCACTTCGAGGCCCTGCCATCGACCCGCGCGGATGTCTGGCAGCTCAAGCAGGTGCTCGAACACCGCAGCATCGGCGGATTCGCCTCCGTGCGGATCGCGAGCGATCGTACCGCCGACGACATGCGCGTCGAGATCGCCGAATTCCTCGACGAACGCGAGCCGGACGAACTCGCCTTCCTCTACTTCTCCGGGCACGGGGTGCGCGCGGTGGAGACCACCGGCGAATTCCACTTCATCGCGTCCGACACGGTGCACGACCGGCTCGCCACCACGGGGGTGCCCGCCGGGTTCGTCAACGGGGAGTTGGAACGGTGCTGGGCGGCGCACAAGGTCGCGATGCTGGACTCCTGCCGCAGCGGCGGATTCGCACTCGGATTCCGGACCGCCGACCCGACGCGAGGCGCGGCGAAATCCGGGCGGGATGCACCGCTGAACAGCCGAGGCGTCTACGTGCTCAGCTCCTCGGGAGCCGCGGAGGAGTCGTTCTCCGGTGCGGACACACCGGATGGCCCCGCGCCGTCGGTCTTCACCGGCGCGGTGGTGGAAGCCCTGCGCACCGGCAAGGTCGCCAAGGATGGTTCCGGAACCGTATCGGTGGACGAGCTCTTCGAACACGTCAGTGAACGGCTCCACGGGAAGCGCGGCCAGGTTCCCACGAAATCCTCGTTCGGGGTCACCGACCGGATCGTCATCGCCTCCTCCCCCGTGGGCGAACCCCCCGTGCTCAAACCGGCACGCCAGGCCGCGGCGGCAGAATCGCCGACGGGAACCGATCACCCCGTCGGGAGAACGGCGAAGGGGAATCCCGGTTGGCAAGGGCTGATCGACTACTACCGGTCCTGCGTGTTGGACGACAAGGTGGAGACGCCGTACCTGGCGGTGTCCGAACACGGCCGCGATTACGCGTGCCTGCCCGGGTCCGAACGCATGCTGTCCGGCGACCTGGACGAGGGCGGCACCACAGAGGTCCCCGAATCGGCGGACCCCTTTCTCGCGGCAGTCGGACCGAACGACGAGCTCTGGGCCGGGTACCCGGCCGTCATGCTCCACCGCGCGCGGGAACGGGCCGTCTGGGACTCGCCCAGGTTCGCGCCGCTGCTGATGCGCCGAGTCGAACTCGTCGGCGGAGCCGATGGTGAACGACCTCGGTTCCGCCCGTTCGGACCGGTGACGCCGCATCCCGGCTTGGCGAGTGATCAGCTCGGCGAGACGGAGGCGGCCGAGCTGATCGCGACGTACCAACCGACCTGGCACGCCGGCCAGCAGGACCGGATGGCCACCGACGCCCGCAACCTCCTGGCGACGGAGTTCGGCTTGGATTGCGTGCAGGAGCTCAAACCGGCTTTCCTCGAGGAGTCCATCGACGCGAAGTCGCCCGGCGACGGAGCCCGCAACGCGGCGGTGCTCATCCGCGTCTCCCGCTCCGACGACGGCGGGAACAGCCTGGTCAAGGACCTCGACCACATCGCAGCGAACGCCGACCGGATCCGGGACACCGCGCTGGCTGCGTTGCTGTCCGAGCGTCGCGCGGAACCCACCGCCACGTCCGGACATCCGATCACGCCGCTCGCGGCGAACGAAGCGCAGCTCGCCGTTTTGCGGTCGGCGAGCTCGCACCGGCTCACCGTGGCCACCGGACCGCCCGGCACCGGTAAGAGTCAGCTCGTCGCGAACGCAGTCGCGACCGCGGTCGCCCACCAGCAGTCCGTGTTGGTCGTGTCCACCAACAACGAAGCCGTGAACGAGATCTGGCGACGCTGCGACGAGCTCCTGCCGGACGGCGTGGTCCGCACCGGGTCGAGCACCGGCGAGCAGGACTACCTGCAGCACGAGATCGATGCGCTGCAGCGGCTGGCGAAGCACCAGCCACCGGAGTCGAACCTCACCACCGTTCTCGCGGAGCACCGCCGGTCGGTCGACGACCGTGCGAGTGTGCAGCGAGAACTCGCGCACAAAGCGCGGCTGGAGACACGGATGCTCACCGCGGGTCGCGAGCGAAGCCGGCACGCGCAGTCCCTCGGCCACACGATCGCGGGACTCGCGGCGCGGCTGGGTTCCCGATCGGCGCGGTGGGAGACCAGGGCCCGCAAGGTCGCTGCCACACGAGTTTTCGGAGCCTGGCGACGCGCTCGTCTGCTGCGGGCACTCGACGTCCAGGTCGATTCGGACCCGGCGAAGGCATGCCTCGATGTCGCCGGCTTCGCCGCGGCTCAGACAGAGTGGTCCCGCCACCGCGATGAAGTGCTCGGCAGGCCCTCGGACGAATCGCTCGCCGCGTCGGCGGAAGCGGCGGAAACCGCACTGCGAGCCGCTTCCCGGCGAGTCTGGCAGGTCGCCGCCGACACGGCGGTCAACGCGGGGAAAGCGGATCTCCGGGCCACGGTCCAAGATCTGTCGACGAGATCGCGCACCTGGTCGGCTCGGCTGACCGCGCTCCGGCACGTGCGGGCCTGGGCGACGACGAGCCTGTCCATCCGGCGATTCCCTCCGCGCCCGGGCATGTTCGACCTCGTGATCATCGACGAGGCCAGCCAGTGCTCCATCCCGCAGGTCTTGCCACTGCTGTTCCGGGCGAAGCGCGCGCTGATCATCGGCGACGTGATGCAGCTCGAACACATCACCACCATCGAAGCGAGACGCGAAGCGCTCATCCGGCGCCGCACCGGCGTCACCGCAGGATTCCTCGAACAGCGGCGACTCGCCTACCAACGCCACTCCGCATTCCACGCGGCCGAGCGCGCCAACAGCGGCAGCCTCCTCCTGGACGAGCACTACCGGTGCCACCCCGACATCGCGGCGGTGTCCAACGAACTCTTCTACGGCGGCGCCCTCACGGTGCTCACCGATATCAGAGGACGCCCCGACGCAGGTCGAGCTGCCGTGAACTGGGCGGATGCATCTGGCCGGTCGGAGCGTCCTCGCTCGGGCGATTCGTGGATCAACCGCGCCGAAGTCGCAACGGTGCGCAACTGCGTCGCCTACCTCCTCGAAAGGCTCCCGGCGCACGCCACGATAGGCGTGGCCACGCCGTTCAAAGCCCAGAAGGACCTGCTCGCCGACGCACTGCGTACCGAGGAACGCGTCCGCGTCGGAACGGTGCACACCTTCCAAGGCGGCGAACGCGACGTCATCGTCCTGTCCCTGGTCGCAGCTCCGGAAATGCGCCGTGGCGCGGTCAACTGGGTGAACCGGCAGCTGAACCTGTGGAACGTCGCGATCACGCGAGCCCGCTCGCACCTCATCGTCGTCGGCGGCAGGGAGTTCTGGCGGGGGCGAGGAATCGGTGGCGATCTGGTCGGGGCCGCCGAGCTCACCGATGTCGCCCGCACCGGACGGGATGGATCGCCCACGGACACCGCCCAGCGCCTGTACGAACTGGTCTCCGATGCCCCGGACGTGCGTATCGAGCTGGGTGGCAGGGTGAACGGCTACGCGGTCGACGCCATCGTGCGGCGCGACGACGGACGGGAGCACCCGGTGCTGATCGACAGCGGTGGTGCGGCGGGCTCCGATGCAGGTCACCACCTGCACCGGATGATCCGCCGCTGCTCGTTGCTCGACCCGGTCGATGCCGCCCCCGACGCCGTCCGCCTGCCCGAGTGGACGCTGTACGACGCCGGGGCTGCACTCGCCGGATTCGGCATCGCCGACGCCGCAACGCCACCCGAGCGGTGAGTCCGTCGTCGGCGGGAGCCGCCTCGATCCGGTCGGAGCTCCCCGTCACGCTCGTTTTCTGGTGGTGAGGAAGAGGAAGGTGCTCGGGCCGCCGGCGTCGACCACGTCCATGCCCGCTTCGTCGCAGGCGCGCGCGAGGTCGTCGAGGTCGAAGGAGCGCAGGCCGAAGATGCGTTCGTGGCAGCGTTGGAAGTGGCGTTGGAAGGAGCGGGTGCCGGGCCGGTAGGTGGTGGCGGTGAAGGTTCCCGCCGGGTGCAGGCAGCGGGCGATCTCGGCGATGACCCGCTGCGGCTCCGGCAGCACGTGCAGCGCGTCGGAGCAGTTCACCGCGCCGAGGAACCCGTCGGGGAACGGCAGGGCGCGGGCGTCGCCCTCGGTGAACAGCACGCCGGGGACCGCGAACCGGGCGACCTCCAGCAGCGCCGCCGCCGAGTCCAGGCCGAGCACGCGGTCCGGGCCGACCTGCTCGGCCAGCACCCGCGTCCAGCGGCCCGCGCCGCACGCCACGTCGAGCACCGGGCCGGGCGCGGGACGCAGGTTCCGGCGCAGGTAGGCGTCCTCGTCGCGGACCGAGACGGTCCGGTCCCAGTTGGCTCCGGGCACCGTGGCGGATTCGGGGCGCAGCAGTTCGGCGTCGCGCACCGCGACCGGGTCGTGCTCCAGCAGCCGCCGGTACGCGCCGGGCGGCACGGTCCCGGTGAACTGGGGTGGATCGGGCAGCTCCGGCCAGCCGATCTCCTGCTGCACCTGGTGTTCGGCGCGGGCGCCCTGGTAGGCGAGCAGCGCCGCGGTCTCCGCCTCCCACAGGTCCGCGAGTTCCGCACCGGCCCGGGCGGGGCCGGTGACCGGCACGAGCGGCTCCCAGAAATCGGGCGACGGCCAGGACCGCCCGAGCTGGGCGGTGCGGGTGGGATCGGTGAGGTCCGGGGCGGTCAGGCAACGCCGGATGCGGGACAGCTCCGCTTCGTCGGTGATCCGCCCCGCCACCGGCAGGATGCGATCGCGGTGCGCCGGGAAGTGCGCCAGCAGGTACAGCACCGCGGTGCGCAGGCACTGCTCGGTGTCGGGCCGTTCCAGCAGCCGCAGCGGCGCGTCGAGGCGTTCGGTGAACACGTCCCGGATCTGTCCGGGCAGGTACGAGCGGGTCGCGTCCTCCCCGGCGAGCAGCCCGAGCAGCACCGCGACCCGCGGCCGGTTGGGGTGCGGCGGGCCGGTGAGGACCTCCATCGGCCCGACCAGGTCGGCCGGGCCCACGGCGGCCGGGTCGAGCAGCTGTTCGGCGAGCCGGGTGAAGGCGGCATCGGCCGTGCCCCGGTCCGGGTGCGCCAGCGCGGCCCGCAGACCGCCCCAGCCGTGACCGGGTTCGCGGTCCGCGGGGACCCGGTGCAGTCCCGGTTGCTCTTGTGCACGCATCGACTCGACTCCTTCGCTGTTCCCACCGCTGCCCCGCGGCACCCGAGCGCCCGGACCGGGAGGCGCCCGGGGCGCGGCATCGCCGAATTCGGGAAGCGGTCGGGGACCCCTGTCGCGGGGCGGGATGTGCGGATCTGAAGGGGCGCGTCGTTGCGCCGGATCGCGGTCGGCGGAGATCCGCGCGACTGACCGCGGGGCCCGGACCTCCTCGTCCGGGGCGCGTTCGCCGCAGGCGGGCCGGGATCGATCCATCATGGACGCATCGGACCTGCGGTGACCACCACCGAAAGCGTTTTCCTGCATCCCCGCGTCGAGTGAGCACCGGACCGCTCCTGATCACCGACGGTGGATCCGCACCCGCACGACCGACCCCGTCAGCGCGGTGCACCTCCCCCCAACGGGTAGCCGTCGCCGATCTTCCTTGCCGTGCGCACGACGGCGCTGCCATGCTCGGCCGCGCCTTCCGGCGGTCGATCGTCGGTGCGCGCCGGGAGATCCGATCCACGATCCCGGTCGCGCGGAAACCCCTGCGCCGCAACGCATTCCCGTCCCGGCGCGACGGCGCGCAGGCGCCCGCTCCCCCGCTCCCGCGGAGATCCAGGAGAACACGATGCGCATCCCGTTATGCAGTGCCGCGGTTCCGCCGGTGCCGCGATGAGCGGCGACGAGCTGGCCCGCGCCCAGGCGATCCTCAGCGACCTCTGCTTCGCCCCGTGCGCCCGCCACCCGGAGGACCGGATCCGCGACCACCTGGAGCTCGACCCGGCCGAGATCGCCGAGCTGGAGCTGCAGCTGCGCAGCAGGCACCACATCCACCTCGACCTGTGGGACGCCTTCGACCACACGCTCGCCGAGCTCGCCGCCATGCTGGCCGACGGCGCCGCGACGCCCCTTCGGGAGGTGACTCCCGCCCCGGCGCACCACTCGATCAGGCCACGGCGTTGACGGTGCGCGACGGGTTCTGCCCGGGGGGCTTGGGCCGGGCGGGTGAGACGTTCCCTCTCGATCGAGTGCACCTGTCGTCGCGATCTTGGCCCGTTGCTCGAAACCTGGTTGCCTGCTCCACCGAGACCACTCCCCGTGGGCCGGACGGCGCATCCCGACGGCCCCAGCCGACCCCCGCCCGCCCCGGCGGAGTTAGGACAGGTGCGCACGTGCAACCGTTCCAGCTGCCCGAGTTCTACGTGGCTCATCCGGCGAGGCTGAACCCGCACCTGGAGCGCGCCCGCCGCCACACCAAGGAATGGGCCTACCAGCAGGACATGATCGACGTCCCGCAGCAGGGCATCGCGATCTGGGACGAGCAGGACTTCGACGCGCACGACTACGCGCTGCTGTGCGCCTACACGCATCCCGACGCGCCCGGCCCCGAACTGGACCTGGTCACCGACTGGTACGTGTGGGTCTTCTACTTCGACGACCACTTCCTGGAGCTGTACAAGCGCACCCACGACATGGCCGCCGCCCAGGAGCACCTGGACCGGCTGGCGCTGTTCATGCCGATCGAAGGGCCCATCACCGAGACGCCGCGCAACCCGGTCGAGGGCGGCCTGGCCGACCTGTGGAACCGGACCGTGCCCGCCCGGTCGGCGGACTGGCGGCGGCGGTTCGTGGAGAGCACCCGCAACCTGCTCGACGAATCGCTGTGGGAGCTGCACAACATCAACCGCGGCCGCCTGTCCAACCCCATCGAGTACGTGGAGATGCGGCGCAAGGTCGGCGGCGCCCCCTGGTCGGCGAACCTGGTGGAGCACGCGGTGAACGCCGAGGTGCCCGCGGAGATCGCCGCGACCCGGCCGATGGAGGTGCTGCGCGACACGTTCTCCGACGCGGTGCACCTGCGCAACGACCTGTTCTCCTACGAGCGCGAAGTGCTCGACGAGGGCGAGCTGTCCAACGGGGTGCTCGTGTTCGAGCGGTTCCTCGACTGCGCCACCCAGGATGCTGCGGAGGCGGTGAACGACCTGCTGACCTCGCGGCTGCACCAGTTCGAGCACACCGCGCTCACCGAGGTGCCCGCCCTGTTCGAGGAGCACCAGGTGGACCCGGCCGCGCGCGCCGGGGTGTTCGCCTACGTGAAGGGCTTGCAGGACTGGCAGTCCGGCGGGCACGAGTGGCACCTGCGCTCCAGCCGCTACATGAACGGCGAGACCCGCGACGACCCGGTCCCGGCGAACGGGCTGTCCGGGCCGACGGGGCTCGGCACCTCCGCCGCGCACATCGCCACCTCGCTGCTGCGCACCGCGCCGCAGCGCGCCCGGTCGTTCCGGCACCAGCCGTACCAGCCGGTGGGCCCGGTGCCGCGCCAGGCGATGGACATGCCGTTCACCGCGAAGTCCAGCCCGCACCTGGACCACGCGCGCGAGCACACCGTGGAGTGGGCGCACCGGATGGGCCTGCTGGACGGTTCGGTGTGGACCGAGCAGCTGATCCGGGACTTCGACCTGGCGCTGTGCGCCTCCGGCATCCACCCGGACGCCAGCGCCGAGCAGCTGGACCTCTCCACCGACTGGCTGGCCTGGGGCACCTACGGCGACGACTTCTACCCGGTGGTGTTCGGCCGCACCGGCGACTACGCCTCCGCGAAGGTGTGCACCGAGCGGCTGCCGCTGTTCATGCCGGTCGAGGACGAGCCGGTGCCGGAGCCGGCGAACGCGCTGGAGGTGTCGCTGCTGGACCTGTGGCGGCGCACCACCGCACCGATGGGCACCGATGCGCGCCGCACGTTCCGCCGCACCATCGTCGTGATGATCGACAGCTGGTTGTGGGAGCTGGGGAACCAGCTGCAGAACCGGATTCCGGACCCGGTGGACTACATCGAGATGCGGCGCCGGACGTTCGGCTCGGACCTGACGATGAGCCTGTGCCGCCTCTCGCACGGGAACGTGGTGCCGCCGGAGATCTACCGGACGCGGACGCTGCGGTCCATCGAGAACTCGGCGGCGGACTACGCGTGCCTGCTCAACGACGTGTTCTCGTACCAGAAGGAGATCGAGTACGAGGGCGAGCTGCACAACTGCATCCTGGTGGTGCAGAACTTCCTGGACTGCGACAAGGACCGCGCGGTGCGGGTCGTGGTGGACCTGATGAACGCGCGGATGAGCCAGTTCCAGCACGTGGTGGCCGAGGAGCTGCCCGCGCTGTTCGAGCAGTTCGACCTGGACGACGCGGCCCGCGAAGTGCTGCTCGGCTACGTGGAGGAGCTGCGGAACTGGCTGTCCGGAATCCTGGTGTGGCACGACGGCTGCTACCGGTACCAGGAGTCGGCGCTGCGCAGGCAGCCCGCGGCGGCGCCGGTGGTGGCGGCCGCGGTGCTGGGAGGCCCGACCGGGATGGGGACCTCAGCAGCCCGCATCGCGGAGACCCTGCGTGCCGCCGGGGTGAGTTGATCCCGTTTCGTAGGGCTCGAGTGGCGGAACCTCACTGCCTGCCTTTGAACTGGGTTTGCATAGCACTCGGGTAGCGGAACCTCAGCGGTTCCCTCGCTGCGGGATCGATTTCTCATGTACCAAGCCCGTACACAGCGAAATCGCTGTCCTCGCGAGGGAACCGCTGAGAACCCGCCGGTGGTCCGGTTGATCAGGTGGTCGGTAGCTCAGCGGCTTCGCCGCTGACAAGACACTGCAAGGCCGCCTGCGGTCGAGTTCGACGACGAGTGTGCGGAGCGACCGTCAGGTGCCGGTGGTGATGGGCCGCGGGCTCTCCTCGTCGGCCGTGCTGCGGCGGAACGGGGCCGCGAGGGTCGGCAGGACGTGGTGCCGGTTGCGGATCAGCGCCGCGATGGCGAGCACCGCGTACACCGCGCAGAGCACGTAGCGCGCGGTCTGGCCGGGCAGTGCGAACTGCGCGGCGAACAGCCCGAGCAGCGCCCACGCCGCCCAGCGCGGGAACCGCAGCGCCAGCAGCGCGGCCACGCCCAGCAGCGTCTGGGTGGCGGTGAGCAGGAACTCCTCGATCTGCCGGGCGTCCAGGTGCAGCGCAGTGCCGCCGCCACCGGCGAGGTAGGCCAGCGGGAGGCTGCCGACGAGCAGCGTCCACTGGTTCACCTTGCTGGAGATCAGCGTGCCGATCGCGTCGTCGCCCTTGCCGCGGATCGCGAACAGGATCGCCACGATGAACTCCGGCGCCTCGGAGGCCAGCGGCGCCAGCCACTGCACCAGCAGGAACCGGTCGATGCCGAGCTCGGTGCCCGCGGCGATCAGGTTGTGCGCGAACGGTTCAGCGCAGGCGAGGATGACGGCGGCGGCGAACACGAACAGCACCACCACCAGGGTGCGGCGCGGCCGCTGCGGCAGCCGGCCGATGGTGGCGGCCGGGCCGACCAGGTCCGGTTCCCCGACCTCGGCGCGGGAGACCTTCCACAGGTAGAAGACGAAGAACCCGAGCAGGGCGAAGCCGAGCAGCAACGAGATCTGCCCGGTCGCGGGCACGACGAACGCGACGACGGAGGCGATGGCCAGGAACCCGAGCTCCACCCGGTACGGGGAGTCCAGGGTCAGCTCGCGCACCGTCGCACCGGTCCGCTTCTTCGCGACGGCGAGCCCGATCAGCACCACCGACGACCAGCCGAGGCCCAGCAGCAACCGGTTCGAGCCGGTCATGTTCGCGGCCGCGTAGGCGACGTACTCGGGGTTCGACCCCGCGGTGTAGGCGAAGTACAGGTCGACGGCGTACTCGGGAAGCACGGCGATCACGGCGAGGATCGCGATCGCCAGGCCACCGGAGATGTCGACCTGCGCGGCCTCGGCGGCCCAGGCGAGCACGAACGAGGCGGCGACGACGGCCATCCCGAACAGCAGCAGGCCGAGCAGCGGCGCCGGGGCCGCTCCGGTGGCGCGCACGACGAGCGCGGGCGCGGTGAGCGCGGCGCACAGCCCGATCGGGCGCAGCAGCTTGACGAACACGGGGGTCCTTCCTGGACGGTGGCGCCTCGCCGGGACGTCCAGGGGGTCTCGGCCAGGCGGTGCGACGGCTGGCCGAAGGTCTCGCCCACCCGGCTTCGGCCGGGCCCCGCCGCCGGAGAACGCGGAGTTCTCAGCATGTCGACAGCGGGCTTGCGGGCTACTCCCCTTCGGAACGACTACGAGGCTGCCACCTGCGGAGATGTCGCCACAACCGATGATCGGAACGCCCCTGCGGCGAGATTTCCGCCGCTGCGCACCGGATTCGTCCCGTCGGCACGCCGAAACCCGCCGAACGGCGTCCCGCAGGAGCGGGCGTGCCCAGGGACGCCGCGCGGTGGCCGGTGCGACCGCGGCGGAGTCCCGGTGGTCCCGGCACCGGCACCCGGAATCCGGCGGCGTGAGCACGCTCACGTCCTCGGGTGCGGCGCACCGCACGGCGACCGGTGATCGGCGGATGGCGTAGTTTTGCTCCCAGGTGACGGGATTCCCGGTGAGGGATTTCCCGACGCCGTCCCCGACCGCCCCGCTCCCAGGGAGTAGCCATGTGCCGTTTGCTCGGTGTCGTCGCCCGCGAACCCGCGACGCTCGGCGACCTGCTGGCGGAGGAAATCCCTGAATTCCTGGAGTTGTCGCGGGAACACGCGGACGGCTGGGGAATCGCGTCCTGGTCCGGGACGGAGGCGGCGGTGGTGCGCGACGTCGCGGCGGCGCACGACTCGGCCCGGTTCGAGGCGGCGACCCGCACCGAGCTGGACTCGGGGCTGCTGCACATCCGGCTCGCCAGCTCCGGTTCGCCGGTGGCGCCGCAGAACACGCACCCGTTCATCGCGCCGGGAATCGCCTTCGCGCACAACGGTTTCTTCGCTCCCAGGGATGCGCTGGACGCGGTGATCCCGGGTGAGCTGCTGGCCACCGCGGCGGGCAACACCGACTCGGAGCGCTACTTCCTGCTGCTGCGCGCGCTGCTGCGCGAGCACGACCCGGCCACCGCGATCTCGCTGGCGGCCGCGCGGATCCGGGCTCGTGCCACCGAATTCGCCAGCTTGAACTGCCTGCTGCTGACCGAGGACGCGCTGTACGCGTACTCCGAGGAGGACCCGGAGTCCGAGGTGAGCAAGCGCCGCGGGCCGGACTTCTTCCGGCTGCGCTACCACGCCACGGCGGACCGGGTCGCGGTCGGTTCGAGTGGGATGCCGTCCGCGGAGGTGGACTGGACGCTGCTGCCGTACCGCCAGGTGCTGGAGATCGGTCGCGGCGACCTGCGGGTCACCGTCCACCCCGAACTCCCGGCGGTCACCGCGGCCTGACCCGTCCGCTTCGCCCGGTTCGCGGCCGGTTCCGCGCCGAACCTGGAACGAACCTTCCCACGATGTGGTACGCCCGCGAAGTGCCGTCGGCAGCGCTTTCCGGGGCTCCGGGCGGGTTTTGCGGGGTCCCGCCCGCTCGGGTACAAACGATCACGCACTTGATCAGGAAGTGCTCGGGTCCCGCGGACATCGCCGCCGCGGACCGATTCTCCCCGTGACGCGCCCCGCACCTCGGGTGCCCGCGCGCGTCCGCCGTTGACCCCGGGAAGCCGAGAACCACCATGAACAGCCCAGCACCACCCGCCGACACGACGTCCACATCGGACGGTTCGGCGCACTCCCCCCGCCTGCGCAAGGAGCTCGGCTTCTGGAGCCTGACCGCGATCGGGTTCAGCGGCATCATGGGCTCCGGCTGGCTGTTCGGCGCCCAGTACGCCGCGCAGGCCGCCGGCCCCGCCTCGCTGCTGTCCTGGGTGGTCGGCGGCGCCGCGTTCACCCTCATCGCGCTGGTGCTCATCGAACTGGGTGCGAGCCGCCCGGTCGCCGGTGGCATCGTGCGCTGGCCGTTCCTGTCCAACGGCCCGCTGACCGCGGGGATCGTCGGCTGGTCGGTGCTGCTGGCCACCAGCAGCGCCACCGCGGCCGAGGCCTCCGCCATCACCCAGTACGCCAGCCACTACCTGCCGTGGCTCTACGAGGACGACGCGCTGACCGCGCCCGGCCTGGTGCTCTCCGCCGCGCTGCTGGCGCTGGTGATGCTGTTGAACTGGTTCGGCGTGCGGCTGTTCGCGCGGGTCAACTTCGCGCTCACCGCCATCAAGTTCGGCGTTCCGGTGATCACGCTGGTCGCGCTGCTGGCCTCCGGGTTCTCCCAGGGCGGCGACCCGGTGGCCGCGGGCGGCGGGTTCGCCCCGTACGGCTGGACGGCGGCGCTGAGCGCGGTCGCCACCGCCGGGATCATCTACACCATCAACGGTTTCGCCCCGACGATCGATCTGGCCGCCGAGGCCCGCGATCCGCGCCGCGACATCCCGCGCGCGGTGCTCACCGCGATCGGGCTGGCGGTGCTGCTGTACCTGGGCCTGCAGGTGGCGTTCCTGTACGCGGTGCCGGAGAGCGCGCTGGCCGGTGGCTGGCACGGCATCGACTTCAGCTCCCCGTTCGGCGAGCTCGCGCTGCTGCTGAACCTGGGCTGGCTGGCCGCGCTGCTCTACGCCGACGCGGTGGTCTCCCCTGGCGGGGCGCTGCTGGTCGGCATCGCGGGCAACAGCCGCGTCACCTACGCGATGGCGCGCAACGGCGCGCTGCCGAAGCGGGTCACCGAGGTGCACGCCGGGTCGGGCGTGCCGCGGGCGGCGCTGCTGGTGAACTTCACGCTGGCGCTGATCCTGCTCGCCCCGTTCGACGGCTGGCAGGACATCATCGGCGTGGCGGGCAACCTGTTCCTGCTGAACTACTCGGTGGCGGCCGTGTCGGCGGCGGCGTTCCGGCGGGCCCGCCCGGACGCGGTGTCCGGCTGGGTGCCGGGGATGCGCTGGCTCACCCCACTGAGCTTCGTGGTGTCCGCCGAGATCATCTACTGGTCGAAGTGGGACAAGCTGAGCGTGGTGCTGCCGCTGGCGCTGCTCGCGGTGCCGCTGTTCGCGCTGATCACCAAGTACCGCGGGGCGTTCCTCGCGCAGCTGCGGCAGAGCGCGTGGCTGATCACCTACCTGGTGGTGCTGTTCGCGATCTCGGCGCTGGGCGGTTTCGGCGGCACCGAGCTGATTCCGGCGCCGCTGGACAGCGCGCTGGTCGCCGTCGGCGCGCTGCTGATCTACTTCTGGGGCGCCCGCTCCGGTGAGCGGCACCTGGCGAACTCGGACGCGGACGAGCGGGAGATCACCGACTGACCGGACACCGCGGCGGCCCGACCGCCGCACCGGAACGGCTCGCGGCGCACCACCGGCCGCGGGCCGTTCCGCGTTTCCGGGCCCGCCACCAGCGGCGTCCCGCATCGTGGCCGCAGCGGCGCGGTGGGGCGCGGCGAACGTAGAGTTCTCGGTGCGGCGAGCGGGAAACCCGGCTCGCCACCGCCCGGCGAGGGAGGAACCGATGCGGGACACCGTGCGCGGCCCCGGTTTCCGGGGCGCCCGCCGACGGCACGTGGACCTGCTGCGCATCGCCAGCGCGGCCTGTCGCTGAGCAGCTCGCTCGCGTCCGGTTCCGCTCCCTCCGCAGGAGGTCCGCCCCCGCATGTCCGCACATCCCGAGCACCCGCTGCACCTGGCCGTCGCGCTCGACGGCGCCGGGTGGCATCCCGCCGCGTGGCGCGATCCGCAGGCCACGCCACAAGCGCTGTTCACCCCCGGCTACTGGACGGCGCTGGTCCGCGCCGCCGAACGGGGCCTGTTCGACTTCGCGACGATCGAAGACGCACTGGGCCTGCAGTCCGACGACCACCTCAGCACCACCGACCGCCGCACCGACCGGGTGCGCGGCAGGCTCGACGCGGAGCTGATCGCCGCGTTCGTCGCGCCGCTGACCAGCAGGATCGGCCTGGTGCCGACGGTCACCACGACGCACACCGAGCCGTTCCACCTCGCCTCGGCGCTCGCAACGCTGGACCACGACAGCCTGGGCCGCGCGGGCTGGCGGGTGCAGACCTCGGTGCGCTCCGACGAGGCCGCGCACTTCGGGCGGCGCGCCCTGCCCGAGATCCGCCGCGAGCTCCTCGGCACCCCGGAGGTCGACGCCGCGGTGGCCGACCTGTTCGAGGAGGCCGCGGATGCCGTCGAGGTGGTCCGCCGGTTGTGGGACAGCTGGGAGGACGACACCGAGATCCGGGACGCCGCCACCGGCCGTTTCCTGGACCGGGACAAGCTGCACCACGTCGACTTCAGCGGCCGGTTCTTCTCGGTCCGCGGTCCCGGGATCGTGCCGCGCCCGCCGCAGGGCCAGCCGCTGGTGGTGGTGCTGGCGCACGGCCGGACCGCCTACGAGCTGGCGGCCCGCTCGGCGGACGTGGTGCTCGTGACGCCGCAGCAGGCGAGCGACGTGCCGCGGATAGTCGCCGAGGTGCGCGCGGCCGAACGGGCCGTGGGCCGCACCGGCGCTCCGCTGCGCGTCCTCGCCGAACTGGTCGTCGCGGTGGACGCGGACGCGGCCGCCGCGCGGGACCGGGTGCGGCCGCTCGACGAGCTGGCCGGTGCGCCGCTGCGCTCCGATGCCGCGATCGTCACCGGTTCCCCTGCGGAGCTGGCCGACGTGCTGCAGGAGTGGCGGGCGGCGTCGCCGGAGCTCGACGGGTTCCGGCTGCGGCCCGCGGCGCTGCCCACCGATCTCGACGCGCTCGCCGACGGGCTGGTGCCCGAGCTGCAGCGGCGCGGCGCGTTCCGCACCGAGTACGACACCGTCAGCCTGCGCGAGCGCTTCGGGCTGGCGCGCCCGGCCAGCAGGTACGCGAACACCGCGGAGGTGGCCCGATGAGCGCGGCCAAGCAGGTGGTCCTCGGCGCCTACTTCCCCGGCGTCAACCACGACACCGTGTGGAGCGACCCGGCCTCGGGCAGCCACATCGACTTCGCGTCCTTCGAGCACTGGGCGCGCACCGCCGAGCGCGGCAAGCTGGACCTGCTGTTCCTCGCCGAAGGGCTGCGGCTGCGCACCCGCGGCGAGGCGATCTTCGACCAGGACGTGGTGGGGCGCCCGGACACGTTCACCGTGCTGGCCTCGCTGGCCGCGGTCACCGAGCACGTGGGGCTCGCCGGGACGATCAACTCGACGTTCAACGAGCCGTACGAGCTGGCCCGCAAGTTCGCCACCCTCGACCTGCTCTCCGGCGGGCGGGCGGCGTGGAACGTGGTGACCAGCTTCGACGCGCCCACCGGGGAGAACTTCCGCCGCGGCGGGTTCCTGCACCCCGCGCAGCGCTACGAGCGGGCCGGGGAGACGCTGGCGGCGACGCGGCGGCTGTGGGACTCGTGGGGCTCGGACGCGGTGGTGGCCGACCGGGCGACCGGCCGGTTCCTGCGCGACGAGCACGTCGGCGACTTCGCGTTCCGCGGCGAGCAGTTCGACATCGCCGGGCGGTTCGCCACGCCGCGGTCGCCGCAGGGTCATCCGGTGGTGCTGCAGGCCGGGGAATCGCCTGCGGGGCGGGACTTCGCGGCGGCGAACTCGGATGCGATCTTCTCCCGATACCAGCGGTTCGACGAGGCACGTGCGTTCTACACCGACGTGAAGGCGCGGGTGCGCAAGGCGGGGCGGGACCCGGACGAGGTGAAGATCCTGCCGTCGGCCGCGATCATCCTCGGTGACACCGAGGCCGACGCCCGCGACCGGCACGCCGACATCCGCAGCCGCCAGATGGACCCGTTCACCTCGATCGTGCTGGCCGAGACGGTGTGGAACCGGGATCTGTCCGATGTGGACCCGGACGGGCCGGTGCCGGACCTGGAGCCGACGCCCGAGGCCCCCAAGTGGATCAAGGGCCGGGCGCCGTTGACGCAGGACGCGCACGCCACCGCCGAGGCCTGGCGGGAGCTGGGCCGCCGCGAGGGGCTCACGTTGCGGCAGGTGGTGACGAAGGTGTTCGACCGCAACGTCTTCGTCGGCACCCCGTCCTCGGTGGCCGCCGAGATCGACCGGTACGTGCGGGAGGGGGCGGTGGACGGGTTCATCCTCGGCTCGCACGTGAGCCCGTCCGGCCTCGACGAGGTGGTGGACCGGGTGGTCCCGCTGCTGCAGGACCGCGGCGTGTTCCGCACCGAGTACACCGGTACGACGCTGCGGGACAACCTCGGCCTCGCACCGGCGTCCCGCTTCGGCGAACCCGGCACCGCCGGCTGATCCACCAGGTGAATGGCCCATCGGCCCGGTCACGATGGGCGAATGGGCCATTCACCTGAGTGGTCCGGGGACTCGACGGAGCGAGGTCGCGGTCAGCAGCACCAGGAGCGCGGCCAGCGGGGCGGTGCAGGTGGCGGCGAAACCCCAGCGCGCGTCCAGGTCGTAGAGCGGCACCCACAGCACCGGCGCCAGCGCCCCGCCGAAGAACTGCGCCGCCAGCGCCAGCGACGCCGCCCCACCCCGGTTCGACGGGGCGCTCGTCGCGGCGAGCTCGTTGACGATGGTGCGGATGCCGGTGACCGCGGCACCCGCCGCCAGCACCCCCGCGACGACCGGCAGCGGCCCCGGGCCGAGCGCGGCGGCGAGCAACCCGGCCGCGAGCAGCCCGTTCAACACCATCCCCCGCCCCCGCGGCCCGGAGCGCTCCGCCCACCGGCCCAGCGGCCCGGCCGCCGCCACCCCGGCGGCACCGAACGCCGCGCTGACCAGACCTCGTTGCACCGGACCGAAACCGAAGTCGTCCGCGACCCGCAGCACCACCAGCACGGTGAGCCCGATCGCCCCCAGGTAGCTCAGGAACGACAGCGCCGCGGCCAGCCCCAGCCTGCGGTTGAGCAGCACCCGCCAGGACACCGCACCGGTGGCCCGGCGCGCCGAGGCGGCCGCGTCCGGCGGCAGCAGCACCAGCACCCCCGCCAGCAGCGCGGGGAAGGCGAATGCGAGCCGCCAGTGCCAGGCCGCCGCCACCCCGGTGAGCAGCGGGCTGAACCCCTGCCCCGCGGCCTGCATCGCCGCGAACCACCCGAGCGCGCGCCCGCGCCGCTCCTCCGGCACCGAGTCGATGATCGAGGCCACCAGCAGCGGCGTGATGAACGCGTTCGCCGCGCCCTGCACGGCCCGCCCGAGCAGGAACACCTCCATCGTCGGCGCGACCGCGCACAGCACCGACACCAGCCCGAACACCACCAGCGAGGCGCGCACCACCCGCCCGCGGCCCCAGCGCTCGGCGAGGGTCCCGGACACCAGCAGCAGCGCCGCGAACGGCACCATGTAGACGGTGACGGAGGCCGCGGCGACCGTCACCGAGCTGTCCAGCCCGACGGCGACCTCGTGCACCATCGGCGTGATCATCGTGCTGCCGTAGGGACCGAGGACCCCGCCCGCGTACAGCGGCCACACCCGAGGTCCGCGGCTCGACATGCTCGGCACCTCCCACCGGACCGGCCGGTGCCGTCCGCCGTCCCGCCGGTTCAGATCCGGACGAGGTTCTCGACCACCTTGCCGTATCCGGAGTCCTCCTGCACCAACCCCCAGCTCACCATCCAGTCGTAGGTGCGCTGGAACTCCGCCTGTGGGTAGGGGCGCGGTTCCACGAAGCGCAGCCGGTCCAGCCGGAAGTCCGCGGCGGAGAGCCGTTCGATCTCCGGCGGGACCTCGCCGATGAGGTGGTGCAGGTAGGGCCGCGGGTCCTCGTTGAGCTTGTGCACCGCCTTCACCACCGCGCGGTTGATCGCCTCGTAGGTGCTGGTGGGCAGGTCGGGGCTCGCGATCTCCGAACCGGCGTAGTACGCCTCGGCGAGCAGCCGGTACCCCTGCTTCTCGGCGACCGAGATCCACGGTTCCATCAGCGCGACGGCCGCGATCTCCCGGTCCCGCAGCGCCTCGAAGCGCTGCTGCGGCCCGCCGACGTGCACCACCTTGATCTCCTCGCGCGGCAGGAACCCTTCCAACGTCTGCAGGGCGAGGTAGTGCGACCCGTGGTGGAAGTTCACGCCGACCGCTTCGCGCGCCAAGTCCTGCGGGTGCACGGCGGGCGAGTCCGGGTGCACGTACAGGCCTTGGCTGAGCACTGCGGCGCGCTTGCTCACCACCCGCCCGCCGACCTGGGTGTCGACGGACCGCCGGATCTGGCCCCACTCGCAGGCGCGGTACAGGGTGGCCTCGCCGCTCTCGAAGTGGGATTTGGTGCTGCCGAACGCGCTGAGCAGCTGGTGGTCCTCCAGGAAGCCGACGCCGGCGCCCGCGTAGCCCTTGGGGACGAACTCGACCTCCAGGCCTTCCTCGGCGTAGTAGCCCTCGTCGGCGGCGACCAGCTGCGGCAGCGAGAACACCAGCGACAGCAGTTCCATGGTGACCTTGTCGTGGGCCATGTCGGCCTCCTCCTCGTTCGTCCGGTCTTGGTGGTGCGGGGGTCACGCCCCCGCGGTCAGGTCGGCGACGATGTCGCCGTGCAGCGCGAACAGCTCCGGGTCCTCCGGGGATCGAGGACGCGCGGCGGGCACCTCGTGGCTGCGCACGACGCGGGCGGGGCGGCCGCCGAGCACGACGATCCGGTCCGCCAGCAGCGCCGCCTCCAGCGGGTTGTGCGTGACGAGCAGCCCGGTGCGCGGCCGGGCCGTCCACAGCTCCTGCAGCAGCAGCCGAAGCCGACGGGCGGTCAGCTCGTCGAGGGCGCTGAACGGCTCGTCGAGCAGCACCACGGCCGGTTCGACGGCGAAGGCCCTGGCCACCGCGACGCGCTGGCGTTGCCCGCCGGAGAGCACCGAGGGGTAGGAGTCGGCGTGCTCGGCCAGCCCCACCGCCGCCAGCACGTCGGCGGCCGCGGCGGAATCCAGCCCGGCGGCGTCCAGGGCGAGTTCCACGTTGCGCCGCACCGGGATCCAGTCCAGCAGGCGCGGCTGCTGGAACACGACGCCGAGGCGTCCGGACGGCACGCGCACCTGCCCCGAGTCGGCGCGTTCCAGCCCGGCGACCAGGTGCAGCAGCGTGGTCTTGCCGGTCCCGGACGCCCCGACGACGGCGACGAGCTCGCCTTCCGCCACGTCGAGCGAGAAGTCCTCGAAGACCGGTTCGACCCGGCCGGTGCGCACGTCGCGGAACCGCTTCGACACCGCGCGCAGCGAGATCGCGCTCATACCGCCACCGCCTTGCGCCAGCGGGTGAGCCGCCGTTCCAGGTTCTGCAGCAGGCCGTACTCCAGCAGCGCCATCACCGCGCCGAACAGCAGCGTCCAGCTCAGCACTCCGGCGACGCTCTGCGCGGCGAACTCGTTGTTGAGCTGGTAGCCGACGCCGCTGGAGAGCCCGAAGACCTCCACCAGCACGATCACCTTCCAGGACAGCGACAAACCGAGCCGCGCCCCGGAGAACAGGGCCGGTTGCAGCGCGGGCAGCCACAGGTACCGCAGGCGGCGCCACAGCGAGAAGCGGTACACGTGGGTCATCTCCAGCAGCTCGCCCGGCAGCGCGCGGATGCCCTGGTGCACGTTCAAGGTCAGCGCCGGTGCGGCGGACAGCGCGACGGCGAGCACCGGGTTCGCCAGCCCCACCCCGAACCAGATGACGCACAGCAGCGCCCACACCAGTCCGGGGACGGTCAGCCCGAGCAGCACGGCGGGTTCGAAGAAGCGGCGGACGATCGCGTTGCGGCCCATCGCGATGCCCACCACGAGCGCGGCGGCGAAGGCGAGCGCGAAGCCGAGGGACACCCGGCCCAGGGTCACGCCCAGCTGGGTGAGGATGTCCCCGTCGACGACGATCTCGGCGAAGCGGGTGGCGATCTCGCCGAGTCCCGGCATCAGGACGCTGTCCGCGAGCACCGCCATCAGCTGCCAGCCCGCGCCGAGCAGGAGCACGAACGCGGCGGGCGGCCACGCGGCGGCGGCGAGGCGGCGCCACGAACCCGGCCCGGGTGGTGGTGCGGTCGCCGGGGCGACGGCCGGGCCGGGGCGGCGGGTTGCGGTGGTGGTGCTCATGCCCGCCCCACCACCCGGAACGGCTCCGCTGGGGGCGCGGACTTGATCAGCCCTGTTCGGACGGCGACGTCGATCTGATCGCGCAGCCCGGCGAACACCGATTCGTCCCAGACCGTCGGGTACACGTCGGCGAGCCGCTGCGGCAGCAGTTCGACGGCCCGGCGCTCGGTCGCGGGGATGCCGTAGTACTCGTGCAGCTCCGCCAGCACCGCCGGGTTCTCGGCGATCACCTGGTGGGCGGCGAGCCGCAGCCGGGCGATCCCGGCGGCCTGCGCGGGGTTCGCGTCGAGCCACTCGTCGGCGGCGCCCTGCCCGTTGAGCAGCAGGCGCCCGCCGTCGCCGGTGCCCTCGCTCCACAGCTGCTGCACCGAGACGAGTTCGCGGGCACCGCGGCCGACGAGCAGGGTGGCGTTCGGTTCGATGGTGACGATCGCCTCCACGTCGCCGCGGTCGAACAGCGCAAGCCCGGCCAGCACCGCGCCCTGGTGCACGTCGTAGTCGGCGTCGAAGTCGATGTCGTTCACCGCGGCCGCCAGCTGCGCCGAGCGGTAGGCATCGCTGTTGTTCGGCGGGGTCGCGATGGGTTTGCCGCGCAGGTCGCGCACCGTGCGGTACGGGCTGTTCTCCGGGACGAGCCAGTGCACGTGGTTGTTCAGGCTGGTGCTGAACAGGCTCACCTCGGCGCGCGCCTCGGCGGCGACGACGGCACCGATCGGCCCCATGCTGGCCACGTCGAGCGCGCCGGACAGCAGCTTGTTCTGCACGTCGCCGGGGCCGGTCCCCGCGACGTGCTCCAGGTCCAGGTCGCCGAAGAGGCCGTAGCGCTCGGCGATGGGCCGGATCACCGCGCCCGCGGTGCCCTTCTGGGTGTCCTCCACCTTCGCCGCCCCGGGCGATCCGCTGCCGCAGCCGGACAGCACCCCGGCGCTCGCGAGTCCGAGCGCCGCCGCCAGGCCGCCGCGCAGCACGGCGCGGCGGCCGACCGGGCCGCGGAGAACTGGTGGGGCACCACCGGTCCAGGTGTTCATGACGACGCTCCAAGAGCAGGGGACGGAGGAGTGGCCCGACCCGGGCACGCCGACGCGCGCCGGGGAGGGCGGAGAGGAAGCGGGAAGTGCGGTGGAGACCGGGGTTCAGCGGGAACAGAGCCCGCCGTTGAGCGAGCACCAGTCGACGTACCTGCGCCGGGTGAGACCGGCGGGCCGGTTCACCGCAACCCCAGCAGGGTGCGGTAGCCGTGCGCGCCGGAGGTGAGGCGCCAGGAGCGCATCCACGCGTAGCTCTCGGTGAACCGGCGTTCGGTCACCGGGGTGGCGCGGGTGTAGCGGAAGTGCTCGGTGCCGAGCTCGGATTCGTCGAGCTCGCCCGCCACCTCGGCGACCAGGTGGTGCCGGTACCGGGCGGGGTCGGCGTTGATGAGGTCGACCGCGGCGTCGACGACGCCGACGAAGGTCTCGCGGGCGGTGTCGGACAGCTCGGGGGCGATGACCTCCACACCCCGGTAGAAGTAGGTGCCGAGCAGGTGGGCGCCGCGCTTGCGCGCCAGGCTCAGGTACGGCTCCATCAGCATCACGGCGCGGACCGCGCCGGATTCGGCCCGCTGCAACCGGACTTCGGGGAAGCCGACGTGCTCGACGACGACGTTCTCCCGCGCCACCGCGCCTTCCAGCAGGTGCAGGGCGGTGTAGTGCGAGCCGGTGAACTCGTTGACGCCGACCGGGATCCCGCTCAGGTCGTGCGGTTCCTGCAGCGCGGGGTCGAAGCTCACCAGGGCTTGGGCGACGATCGCGGGTCGCAGGTAGCCGAGCCTGCCGGGCCTGCGATTGCGCTCCAGGCGGTCGATTCCGCCCCATTCGCACAGGTTGTAGACGTCGGCCTGCGCGTGCTCGAACAGCGATTCCTTGCGCCGTGCCGCAGGATCGCGCTCGGTGCGGTCCTCGGGTCCGGCGCGTTCGGCGAAGCGGACGTCCAGTCCGGCGGCGGCGAACATGCCGTGTTCCAGGGCGACGATCTCCGGCAGGTCGAACACCGGGTGGTTCGGGGAGATGACCACGTTCGCGTCGGATCGCTGCGGGCTCATCGGTCACCTCCCTGCCGGTCGCGGTATCGATGAGCAACGTAGGGCGGGGCGACGCGGCCGGTCAACGGCTACTTGCACGATGTGGCAACACCTCCCACATCACGGAAGTCGCTGGTGGCGGGTTGACCCGGACGAGGTTCGGTGGCACGCGCGCCCGGGACGTCAGGCGTCCGCGGCGCCCAGCGACAGCGGCAGCCCGTGCAGGTCCTCGGCGGCGGCGCGGACGGCCGCGCCCAACCGTTCCAGCTCCTCGTCCGCCATCCGCGCGGCCGGGCCTTGCACCTCGACGACCAGCCGCCCGCCGTCGCGGTGCCCCGGGACCGGGGCGGCGACGGCGCGCAGCCCGGCGCGGTCAGGATCGTCGAACACGGCGCATCCGCGGAACCGGGCCGCCATCAGGTCCACCTCGTGCTCCCAGCGCTCCTGCTCGCCGGAGCCGGGCAGCAGCTCGTCGAGAACCTCCCGCACCGGGCGGTCGCCGCAGGCCAGCAGCGCCCGGCCCATCGCCGAGCGCAGCAGCGCGCGGTGCTCGCCCTGCACGCCCTGGAACCGCAGCGGCTGCGCGGATTGCGCCACCAGCAGCACCAGCACCTGCTCGCCCTGGCGCATGCCGAGGCTCGCGGTCTCCCCGGTGCGGTCGACGAGGTCCCGCAACACGTCGGCCGCCTCGGGCACCCCGGCCGAGGCCAGCGAGCGGCGGGCGAGCCGCAGCAACAGGGGACCGGGCAGGAAGCGCTCGGTACCGGAGTCCCGGCACAGCAGGCCGCCGGAGCACAGGGTGCGCAGCAACCGGTGCACGGTGCTCATCGTCAGCCCGCTCTCGCGCACCAGCTCGGTCAGCGTCAACCCGTCGGCGCTGTCCACCACCGCTTCGAGCAGCGCCGAAGCGCGCGCGACGGATTGCACCTCCGAGCCGCGCTCCTTGGCACCGGTCCGCGCTGGGGTCTCACCTGGCTTCGACACGGCGCGAGTATCGGCCACCCCGCGCCGCGGCGGCAACGAGGCCCACGACAGGGGTGCTCGCCGCGCTCGCGGCGGACCGACGTGTCCGGGGTCACCCCGGCCGCCGCGGCTCACCGGAGCCCGCCCTGCGGCGGCAACCGGCGCGTTGACCTGCGACTTCCCACCTCGTGCGACGGATCGGCGGCGGCTTGACGGCGGCGGGCCCCGTCGTGAGACTTCCCGGCATGCCAACTCGGTCGGCCCGTTCCGGGCGGCTCAGCACGCAACACCCAGCCGCGCACCGCGGCTGTACCGGCTGACCCACCGCCGCACGTTCCCGGCGCGCCGCACGGTGCGCGCCGCCGCGATGTTCCGGCGCCGCAACGGCGTTCCAGCTCCAGTCCATTGCGGACACGATCTCCCGCGACCTCCCGGTCCACTGCGGACCGGGGTCGCCCCGGCACGCCCCGGTTCCAGCGGCCGCACCGCGGTGCGGCCGGGCGCGCACCGCCGCGCGCCGGAAAACCCCGCCACAGCAACGCGTTCCGCCGTTCGCGGCGACCGCGCACGATCTGCAGAAGGCACCGATGGGAAGACATCCGACCAAGAAACGCCCCCGGCAGCTGCACCTCGGCTACGCCCACCGGACCGGCGGACCGCCGGACGAGGCCGAACGAGCCGTGCGCCTCGCCGAGGACGCCGCGTTCGACTTCGTGTTGTTCGACGGCAGGCTCGGTCCTGGCACCGGGCTCGAACCGTTCACCGCCGCCGCGCACGCGGCGGTCCGCAGCACCCGGATCGGCCTGCTGGCCACCGGTGATCCGCTGCGGCAGGAACCGTTCAACCTCGCCCGGCTGGTGGCGTCCCTGGATCACATCTCCGGCGGGCGCGCCGGCTGGCTCGTCACCGAGGAACACCCCGGCGGCGACCGCACCGGTCCGCTCCCCCGGTCCGCCGCGGTGGAGCGCACCCGCGAGTTCGTCGAGCTGGTGCGGGCGCTGTGGGACAGCTGGGACGACGGCGCCTTCGTGCGGGACAAGGATTCCGGCGCGTTCGTCGACGCGGACCGCATCAGCGCCGTCGACCACGTCGGCGCGCACTTCCAAGTGCGCGGACCGCTGAACCTGGCGCGCCCGCCGCAGGGACGACCGGTGCTGGCGCACGCCGGCGACGAGCTCGCCGCCGCCGTCCCGGACGCCGAACTGGCGCTGCCCGGCGGTGCCGCGGCCCGCACCGGGCGCGGCTTGGTGCTGCCCGACCTGATCCCCGTCATCGGCGAGGACGTGGCCGACGTCCGGGACCTGCACGAACAGCTGCACGCCGAGCCGAGCGGCGAACGCGCGCTGGCCAGCGGATCGGTGCTCGTCGGCGATCCGGACACCGTCGCCCGGCACATCGCCGGGGCCTTCTCCGCCGGGACGGTGGACGGCTACCTGCTGCACGCGCCCCCGCAGCCGGGCCAGCTGCGCCGGTTCACCGAACTGGTGGTGCCGCTGCTGCGCCGCCACGGCGTGTTCCGCCACGACTACGCGGGCCGCAGCCTGCGCTCGCACCTGAACCTCGACCGACCGGCCCGCCGCGATCCCGCCCGGCGGCCCGCACCACCGCGAACGGGGACCGCGTCATGACCGCACGACGACTGCACCTCGGCCTGATGTTCTGGGCCACCGGCACGCACCCGGCGGGATGGCGGCACCCGTCGGCGCGCGCGGACGGCGCCTACGACATCGGATTCATCCAGCAGGTCAGCAGGATCGCCGAGGACGCCGCCTTCGACTTCGTGTTCCTCGGCGACCGGCTCGCCACCGATCCGGCGCTGGCGCGCACCAACCCGGCGCAGATGTCGCGACTGGAACCGTTCACCGCGGGCGCCGCGATCGCCGCCGCCACCAGCAGGATCGGCATCGCGGTGACCGCGAACCCGACCTACCACGACCCGTACTCGGTGGCCCGGCTGACGGCCTCCCTCGACCACCTCAGCGGCGGCCGCGCCTCGTGGAACCTGGTCACCGGCGCGGACGCCGCGGCGGCGGGGAACTTCAGCCGCACCGAGCACTGGGACACCGACCGGCGCTACGACCGGGCGGGCGAGTTCGTCGACGTGGTGCGCGCGCTGTGGGACAGCGGCGCGCACGGCGCCCCCATCGACCACCGCGGCGCGCACTTCGAGGTGGACGGGCCGCTCGACGTCCCGCGACCGCCGCAGGGGCAGGTGGTGCTGCTGCACGCGGGCACCTCGGAACGCTCCCGGGACCTCGCCGCGCGGGAGGCGGACGTGGTGTTCTCCGGGCACCCCGACTTCGAGTCGGCCCGCGAGTACTACGCCGACGTGAAGGCCCGGGCCGCCGCGCACGGCAGGGACCCGGGGCTGCCGCGCATCCTGCCCGGGCTGAGCGTGTACACCGGCGCCACCACGCGGGACGCCGTCGCCGAGTACGACCTGCTCAACTCGTTCCTGCCGCTGGACGAGGAGGAGCGGACCGCAGGCCCGCTGCACCGCGGCGGCGCCCTGGGGCAACGGCCCCGCCGCAACCTGACCTCGGTCTCCCGGGAGCTCGGCGTCGACGTGCGCGGCCACGACCCGGACGAGGAGGTGCCCGCCGCCCTCGCCGACGAGCTCGACGAGCAGGGCCGGGCGCTGCTCGACCAGGTGCGCGCGCACACCCACCGGGACCTCTCCGGCGAGCACCGCATCACCTACCAGGACCTGATCGACGGGCTCGGCACCGGCGCGGGCCGGGCCTCGGTGGTCGGCGATCCGGTGCAGGTGGCCGACTTCGTGCAGCACTGGTTCGACGGCGGTGCCGCGGACGGGTTCAACATCTTCCCGCCGCACGTCCCCGGTTCGGTGCGCGCCTTCGCCGACCTGGTGGTGCCCGAACTCCGGCGGCGCGGGCTGCACCGCGACGACTACGCGGGCGGCACGTTCCGCGACCACCTCGGGCTGGACGTGCCGCCGGTCGGCCCCGCACCGGTGAGGAGGCCGACCGCGCCATGACCGTTCGAGAAGCACCGGCCGCGCCGGCCACCGCGACCGCGCCCGCCGCCGGGAAACGACGGCACCGCACCGGATTCGCGCTCCTCGGCGGGCAGCTGCTGCTGGTCGCCGCCGTGCTCGCGGTGCTCCAGTGGGCCGTGGACAGCGGCCGGGTCAAGCGGATCTACCTGGCCTCCCCCACCGAGATCCTCGGCGCCTACCCGGCGCTGTTCACCGAGCAGGACCTGCTCGGCAATCTGCTGCTGACCCTCGGGGAGGCGGCCGCGGGCGCATCGCTGGCCCTCGTGCTCGGCGTCGCCACCGGCGTGTGGATGGGCCTGTCCCGCAACGCGGGGACGTTCCTGAACCCGTTCGTGGCCGCGCTGATGGCGGTGCCGAAGGTGACGATCATCCCGCTGCTGACGCTGTACCTCGGCATCGGTGCCGCGCACAAGATCGTGATCGTCTTCCTGTTCTGCTACTTCCTGTTCGTCTACAACACCATCGCGGGCATCAAGCAGGTCTCCGCGGACCACCTCAAGGTCGCCCGCTCGTTCGGGGCGAGCCGCGCGCAGCTGATCCGCAAGGTGGTCCTGCCTTCGGCGACGACCTCGATCGTGGCCGCGATCAAGGTGGAGACCGGGACCGCGCTGGTGGCCGCCCTGTTCGCGGAGATCACCGCGTCCAAGGGCGGGCTGGGCAACCTGCTCAACCGCGCGGTCGGGGTGTACGACACCGCCTCGGTCTTCGCGCTCGTCCTGTTCACCACCGTGCTGTCCGCGCTGATCATCTCCGGTGTGGGCCTGCTGGAACGCAAGGTCCTGCTGCGCTGGAAGCACTCCTGACACTCCTTGGAGCACACATGAACCGCCGCGAGTTCGCCCGGTTGTCGCTGACCGCCGCGGCCCTGCTGCCCCTCGCGGGCACCGCGGCCTGCGCCGGAGGCGGTGGCACCCGGACCGACGGCGCCGACGCCACCATCACCCTGCAGGCGGGCACCCAGTACACCCAGCAGCCGATCCGCTGGGGCGTGGAACGCGGGCACTTCGCCGCCCAAGGCCTCACCGTCGAGTTCACCGACGTCGAGGACGCCGTGACCGGTGTGGCCACCGGCGAACTCACCTTCGCCTTCGGCCCCACCACCGAGTACCTGCGCGCCGCCGTGCTCGGCTCCCCGCTGAAGATCGTGTCCTCGGCGTTCCGCAGCAAGGGCCCGTACTTCCTCATCGCCCGCCCCGGCATCACCCGCGTCGAAGACCTGCGCGGGCGCACCGTCGGCAACTCCAAGGCGGGCAGCAACCTGGACACCACGCTGCGGTACGTGCTGCGCGCCCACGGGCTCGACGCGGACCGGGACGTGGCGCTGGTGAACAACGGCATCAACGAGCAGGCCTACGGCACGCTCAGCACCGGCCAGGTCGACGCCACGATCATCCACCAGCCGTTCCCCGCGCTCGGCGAGTTCGAAGGCGAGGCGGTCACGCTGGCACGGGCCTGGGACTACCTGCCCGAGTACCACACGGGGGTGCTCATCTCGGGTGACGACGTCATCCGCGAGCACCCCGACGTGCTGCGCCGCGCGCTGCGCGCCTACTTCGCCTCGTACACCGATGCGAAGGCGAACTACGCGACCTACGTCCCGTGGCTGCAGGGGAAGCTGAAGCTCGCCCCGGAAGCCGTCGCCCGCGCCATCCGGCAGGAGGACGACGTGTGGGACGCGAACCCGGACGTCGACCCCGCCGCGATCCGGCACAGCCAGGAGATCGAGGTCGAAGTGGGCAACCAGGACCGGATCTACGACGCGGAGCGCTTCATCGACCTGCGGTTCATCCCGCAGGAGTTCCGCAAGCCCTTCACCTACCCCCGGCCCCGCGCCGGACGCTGAGCGGACGGGAGCAGACGCGATGGCGATCTTCGAGGTGCGCTCGGTGCACAAGTCGTTCGGTTCGAACGAGGTGCTCGCCGACATCGACCTGGACGTGGCCGCGGGCGAGTTCGTCTGCCTGCTCGGGCCGAGCGGTTGCGGGAAGAGCACCCTGCTCGAGGTGCTGGCCGGGTTGCAGGCACCGACCTCCGGCGAGGTGCGCTTCCGCGGCGAACCGATCACCGGACCGCGCGAGGGCATCGGGGTGGTCTTCCAGGACGCGTCGCTGTACCCGTGGCGCACCGTGCTGGCGAACGTGGAACTGGGCTTGGAGCTGCGCGGCGTGCGCCGGTCCGCGCGCCGCGCCGCCGCCCGGGAGCACCTCGACCTGGTCGGCCTGTCCGGCTACGAGGACGCGTACCCGCACCACCTCTCCGGCGGCATGCGCCAGCGGGCGGGCATCGCGCGGGCGCTGACCGCGGAACCGGAGGTGCTGCTGATGGACGAACCGTTCGGGGCCGTGGACCACCTCACCCGCACCCGGCTCCAGCAGGACCTGCTGCGCATCCGCGCGCGGACCGGGGCGACCGTGGTGTTCGTGACGCACGACGTCGGGGAGGCGGTGTTCCTCGCCGACCGGGTCCTGCTGCTGGCTGCCGGGCCGGGGCGGGTCGTGCGCACCTTCGACGTCGACCTGCCACGGCCGCGGGAGCGCGGATCGCTGCCGCTGCTGCAGGAGGAGAGCCGTCTCTACCGGGCACTGTCCGAATCGGACGAACGCGTCGGCCCGGCCGGGAGCTGAGCGGCCCCGTTCCCGCTCCCGCGATCACCGCACTCCGGGGTGGGGTTCGGCGCCGAGCAGTTCCTCGGTGGTCTGCCACAGCCGGCGGGCCAGGTCCGCGTCCCGGCCCTGCCGCGAGGTGGCTGCGGGGCGCATCCGGTGGTAGTAGCTCCCGTTGACCTCGCCCGGATCCGCCGCCAGGTGCACCAGCGGCTCGGCGCCCCGCTCCGGACCGAGCAGGAACGTCCGGCCCAGCCGCGTCCGGTACAGCAGTGCGATCCCGCCGCCGCTGTCCCGGCCGAAGCCGGAGCCGACGGTGCCGGGGTGGAAGGCGACCGCGGTGATGCCGGTGTCCGGGGTGCGCCGCGCGAGTTCCTCGACGAACAGCACCTCCGCCAGCTTCGCCTGCCCGTAGGCCTGCAACGACGAGTAGCGGCGGCGGGAGAAGTCCAGGTCCTGCAACGAGATCCGGGCGACCCGGTGCAGCATGCTGCTGGTCACCACGGTCCGCGCGCGGGACGCGCTGAGCCGCTCGTGCAGCAGCGACTGCAGCAGGAACGGGGCGAGGTAGTTGCTCTGCAGCGTCAGCTCGAACCCGTCCTCGGTGACGCGGCGGTCCGGGACGATGCCGCCCGCGTTGTGCACCAGCACGTCGATGGCCGGGCAGCGCGCCAGTAGCCGGTCGGCCAGCTCGCGCACCTGGGCCAGCGAGGCGAAGTCGGCGACCAGCGGCTCGACGCCGATCTCGGCGGCGACCGCGGCGGTCTTCTCCGGCGAGCGGCCGATCGGGACGACGGTGGCGCCGCGCGCGGCGAGCTCGCGGGCGGCGACGGCGCCGATCCCCGCGCTGGCGCCGGTGAGCACGATGGTGCGGCCGGTCAGGTCCCCGCTCACGCGGCCCGCTCCGAGGTCGTCGGGTGCGCGGCGTGCGAGCAGCCGATGATCGCGTCCAGCCGGTCCCGGGTCCGCACCAGCTCGTCGACCTGCCGGTCGATGCGGTCCCGCTCGGCGACGAGCCGGTCCATCATGCGCGGGTCGGCCTCACCGGTCTCCACGCACGGCAGCAGGCCGAGGATCAGCTTGCTGGACAGCCCGGCGCTGTAGAGCTGCTGGATGAGCCGCACCCGCTCGACCGCGGCCTCCGCGTAGGTCCGCTGCCCGCTGGGCGTGCGGTCGGCGCGCAGCAGGTGCTGCTCCTCGTAGTACCGCAGCGCGCGGACGCTCACCCCGGTCCGCTCCGCCAGTTCACCGATCCGCATCGGGCCTCCTCGTCTCGTGCGTCGCGACGCCGGGGCCTCCCTGCCGCGCCCGGGTAACCTCGGACACATTTCTTTGCCCCTGACGTCAGCGTCAGGTTTTAGCGTAGCGGACGCAGATCGCACCAGTACCCGAGGAGAGATCGTGTCCAGCAGCAGCACCACCGACCGCGCGGCGAAGGCGCTGTCCCGCCCGTTCGCGCTGGCCGGCATGACCGTGCCGAACCGCATCGCCATGGCACCGATGACGCGCGATCTCTCCCCCGGCGGAGTGCCCGGCGCCGATGTCGCGGCCTACTACGCGCGGCGCGCCGCCGCGGGCACCGGCCTGATCATCACCGAGGGCACCTACGTGGACCACGCCTCGGCCGGGCTCAGCGACTCGATCCCGCGCTTCCACGGCGAGGACGCGCTGGCCGGCTGGAAGAACGTCGTCGCCGAGGTGCACCAGGCGGGCGGGAAGATCGTGCCGCAGCTCTGGCACGTCGGCATGGCCCGTCCCGCGGGCGCCCCGCCGTTCCCGGACGCGCCGCCGATGGGCCCGTCCGGACTCGACCTCAAGGGCGAGGAGGCCGGGCAGGCCATGACCCAGGCCGACCTGGACGCGGTCATCGAGGCGTTCGCCCGGGCCGCCGCGGACGCCGAGCGCGTCGGGTTCGACGGCGTGGAGCTGCACGGCGCGCACGGCTACCTCATCGACCAGTTCCTGTGGGAGCGCACCAACCGGCGCACCGACGCCTACGGCGGCGACCCGGTGGCGCGGACGCGCTTCGCCGCCGAGGTCGTGGCCGCCGTGCGCCGGTCGGTCTCCGCCGACTTCCCCGTCGTGTTCCGCACGTCGCAGTGGAAGATGTACGACTACCAGGCGCAGCTGGCCACCACGCCGCACGAGCTGGAAGCCGTGCTCGCGCCGCTGGCCGAGGCCGGGGTGGACGCCTTCCACGCCTCTACGCGGCGGTACTGGCGCCCGGAGTTCGAGGGTTCCGACCTGAACCTCGCCGGGTGGACGAAGAAGCTCACCGGCAAGCCGTCCATCACGGTCGGCTCGGTGGGGCTGAACCAGGAGTTCACCAAGGCGTTCAGCGGCCAGACCTCCGAGGTCACCGACATCGACGAACTCGTGGAACGCCTGGAGCGCGACGAGTTCGACCTGGTCGCGGTGGGCCGCGGACTGCTCGCGGACCCGCTGTGGAGCGAGAAGGTGCTCTCCGGGCGCCTGGACGAGGTGGCCCCGTTCAGCTCCGAGCTGCTCACCTCGCTGCACTGACCGCACGCGCGACGGCTCCCGCCCGTTCCGGCGAACCGGAGGGCGGGAGCCGTCTCGGCGATGCGTCAGGTCGTTCGTCGCGTCAGGTCGTGGTCATCACTACCGGGGGCTCACTTGCGCCAGCCGCCCCAGTGGCCCCAGCCCCAACCGTGGCCCCAGCCCCAGCCGTGACCCCAGCCGTGACCCCAGCCCCAGCCCCAGCCGTGGCGCCGGTGCCGGCCCCAGCCGCCGGAGCTGTAGACGAAGATGCTCTTCACTTGCATGGTCATTACCTGCTTCCCACGAACCCGGCAGGCGAATTTCATTCCGTCCACCGGTGCCTCGGTGATGCTGCGGATTCGATGGGAGTCGTTCTTCGCGGCCCCGTACGCGTCGGGTGGTCGTCTCGGCGGGCCAGGCCCGGCGCGATTACGACCCACGCTAGCCGTCGGGCCGGCGGCCGGACCACGGGAATTCGGCCCGTGCACGATGCGTGGCGGGGGCGCCTGCGCGCGGCGCCCCCGCGCGGCCTCACTCGGTGGTGTTCAGGTCCACGTCGACGGTGAAGTCGTCCTCGCCGTCGAAGTAGTCCGAGTCGTCCTCGGACGGCGAGTAGGTGTCGACGATCATCTTGCCCGCGTCCACGTCGAACTGGAGCAGCCGCAGGTAGCCGAGCCCGCCCTCGGGCGCGCTCTGGTAGTCCGCGAGGATCTCCGGCACGGTGCGGCCGTCGCCGAGGTCCTTCACGTTGTGCGTGGCACCGTGGTTGTGCCCGCACAGCACGGCCTTCACGTTGCGGTGCGGCTCGACGATCCGGTCGAAGATCTCCTGGCCCTGCTCGCTGTAGGAGCCGTCGGTCTCCAGGTACGCGTGCACGCTGATGATCACCGGGGTGTCGGGGTGCGCGGCGAGGACCTGCTCGGCCCACGCGAAGTCCTCCTCCTGCATGTCCCAGGTCAGCGACAGCATCATGACCTGCTTGCCCGCCACGTCCACGAGGTCGTAGTGCTGGCGGTTGTTCTCGAACGACTCGCCGCGCACCGGCGAACCGGCGAACCGGTCGTCGCCGAAGTAGTCCTCGTACCGCCCGTCCACGTCGTGGTTGCCCTCGACGACGCCGTACGGGAACTTCGCGTCGTCCAGCTTCTTCATGCTGGCGTCGGCGTTCTTCCACTGGTCATCGTCGTCGGAGTCGTCGACGATGTCGCCGGTGTGCGTCGCGTAGCCGATCTTGCGCTCCGCGGCGTTGTCGACGAGCCACTGGGTCTGCGCGTCGAAGTGCTCGGGGTGGCTCTCCGAGTAGTACTGGGTGTCGGGGATCCAGGCGATCGCGGCGTCGTAGCTCGCGGGGTCGGGCAGCTCGGCGGCGCGCGCCCCCGGGCCCGCCAACGCGCTCGGCGCCGCGATCGCGGCGGCGGCGGTCAGGCCGGTGGCGGCCAGGGCGATCAGCAGACGGCGGTCAGGCTTCACTGCGGCTCCTCGGCTCGGCGTACGTCCGGCACATCGTGTCGCCACCGCGTGGAGCCGACCCGACACCACGACGTCGCCCCGGTGAACCACCCCTGAACACGCACCGATCCCCGGTTTTCCCGTTCTCGCCGGTGCGGTCCGGGGTGGTCCACCGGCCGATCAGCCGAGGTGGTCCAGGATCGCGGCGGTGACCTCGGTGGTCTTGGCGGTGCCGCCGACGTCGGGGGTGCGGATGCCCGCGGCCGTGGTGGCGTCGATGGCGTCGCGGAGGCGGGTCGCTTCGGCGTGCAGGCCGAAGTGGTCGAGCATCAGCGCCGCGCTGCCGAGGGCGCCCGCCGGGTTCGCCAGGCCCTGCCCGGCGATGTCGGGGGCGGAGCCGTGCACCGGCTCGAACATGGACGGGAACCGGCGCTCCGGGTTCAGGTTGGCGCTGGCGGCGAGGCCGAGGCTCCCGGCGAGCGCGGAACCGAGGTCGGAGAGGATGTCGGCGTTGAGGTTGGAGGCCACCACCACCGACAGGTCTTCCGGCTTGAGCACGAACTTGGCAGCCATCGCGTCGACCAGCACGCTCTCGGTCGCCACGTCGGGGTACTCGGTGGCGACCCGCGCGAACACCTCGTCCCACAGCACCATGCCGTACTGCTGGGCGTTGCTCTTGGTCACCGAGGACACCTTCTTGCGCGGGCGCTGCCGGGCGAGGTCGAAGGCGAAGCGGATGATGCGCTCGCAGCCGTGCTCGGTGAACAGGGCGGTCTGCAGCGCCACCTCGTTGCCGGGTCCGCGGCCGGAGAGGTTCCGCCCGCCGAGCCCGGCGTACTCGCCTTCGCTGTTCTCCCGCACCACCACCCAGTCCAGTTCGGCGTGGTCCGCCTTGCGCAGCGGTGAAGTGATGCCGGGGTGGAAGCGCACCGGGCGCACGTTGGCCCACTGGTCGAAGTTCTGGCAGATGTTGAGCCGCAGCCCCCACAGGCTGATGTGGTCGGGCACCGAGGGCCAGCCGACGGCGCCGAAGTAGAGGGCGTCGAAGTCGCGGAGCCGCTCCAGCCCGTCCGCGGGCATCATCCGGCCGGTCTCGGCGTAGTAGCCGCAGCCCCACGGGAATTCGGTCCAGTCGAAGGCGAACGCGCCGCCGGAGTCCGCGGCGAGGGCGTCGAGCACGGTGCGCCCGGCGGCGACGACCTCCTCGCCGACCCCGTCGGCGGGGATCGCGGCGATGCGGAAGGTGCGGGTGGCGGAGGCTGCGGACATCGGGTCTCTCCTGGGGATCGCTGCGGGCGGTGTGGCCCGAGTGAAGCCCGGCGGCGGAGCCCGCGTCCAAGACGTATCGGCGATGCGATTCATCGCCTGCGCCTATCCCCGCTGTTCAAGACAGGTAGTCCACGGCCCGGTGCGCACCGGCGACCGCGCGGAACGCTTCGGCGATGGGGGTGAGCGGCGCGGCGCGGCTCAGCAGCGCCACGTGCAGCCGGGCCGGGTGCTCGATGCGGGCGAGGCGCAGCCCGGAGCGCCGGGCCAGCGGCACCCACGCGGCGGGCAGCACGGCGAGGCCCACGCCCTGCAGCACCAGCGGCAGGATCGAGGTGCGGTGCGCGACTTCCGCGGCGATCCGCACCGGGACGCCTGCGGCGAGCGCGTCGTCGACGATGCCGCGCATCAGGCTGCCCGGCGGGGAGGCGATCACCCGCACGTCGGCGAGGTCCGCGGGCCGCACCGGCTCGCCCGCGGGGAACTCGTGTTCCGGGGCGCCGACGAGCACGAAACCCTGCTCCTCCAGCGGGAGCACGTCGATGCCGGGCGCGCGGGGTGGTTCGGGCGCGCCGACCAGGCCGAGTTCGCAGGCGCCCTGCTTGAGCAGCTGCACCACTTCGTCGGAGGTGAACGCGGCGTCGGCGCCGACGACGACGCCGGGGTGGCGGCGGGCGAACTCGGCGGTGAGCGCGCCGAGCGGTTCGATGCCGGGCGAGGGCATCGTGGCCAGCTCCACCCGTCCGCGCAGCACGCCCTTCACCGAGTCCACGGTGGCCCGCGCCGCCCGCAGGTCCCGGAGCACCTGCCGCGCGGGCCCGACCAGCTCGCTGCCCGCGTTGCTGATCACCACACCGCGCCCGACCCGGTGGAACAGCCGCACGCCGAGTTCGCGTTCGAGCCCGGCGATGGCCTGCGACAGCGACGGCTGCGCCAGGTGCAGCGCCTGGGCGGCGCGGCCGAACCCGTCGTGGTCGACGACGGCGAGGAAGTACTCCAGCTGCCTGGTATCCATCGCGGTCGGCCTCCCAGCGGGCGTCGTCGCAGCGTGCGCGGCATTCATTCGGTGAACCTATGACTCGGGTAGCAACTTACTCTTGGACGCCGCGACGGCGGCCGGGCCACGGTGGTTCCCACGTTCCGGCCGGGTCGAGGAGGATTCATGGGGCGGGTGCTGGTCGCGCTCGATTCGTTCAAGGGTTCGCTCGACGCGGCCACCGCCACCGCCGCCCTCGCCCGCGGGCTGCGCGGGCACCGCAGCCGCCCGGAGGTGCTGGAGCATCCGGTCGCCGACGGCGGCGAGGGCACCTTGGCCGCGTTCGAGGCGGCCGGTTTCGAGCGGGTGCCGGTGCGGGTGCGCGGCCCGGTCGGCGGCGAGGTGATCACCGGTTTCGCGCACCGCGCCGGCACCGCGGTCGTCGAGTCGGCGGACGCGTCCGGCCTGGGCAGGCTCCCGGGACCGCCGTCCCGGGAGACCGCGGTGGCGGCGTCGACCTGCGGCACCGGGCAGGTGATCGCGGCCGCGCTGGACGCGGGGCACCGCGAGGTGGTGGTGGCCCTCGGCGGCAGCGCGAGCACCGATGGCGGCGCCGGGCTGCTGGCCGCGCTCACCGGACGGGACCCCGAGCTCCCCCGGACGGCGGAGCTCGCCGGGCTGCACCCCCGGCTGCGCGGACCGGACGCGACGCGGCTGGTGGTGGCCTGCGACGTGGACAACCCGCTGTGCGGGCCGCACGGCGCGGCCGCGGTCTACGGGCCGCAGAAGGGCGCGGACGCCGCGCTGGTCGCCGAACTCGACCGGGACCTGCGGGAGTGGGCCCGGGAGCTGGCGGTGACGACCGGGCGCGCGGTCGCGGACTCGCCCGGCGCCGGAGCCGCCGGTGGCGCCGGGTTCGCGCTGCTGGCGCTGGGCGGGCGGCGGGCCGCGGGCATCGAGCTGGTGCTCGACCTGACGGGCCTCGCCGACCGGCTCGCCGGAGCGGACCTCGTCGTCACCGGCGAGGGCGCGCTGGACCGGCAGACGTTGCGCGGCAAGGCACCGGCCGGGGTGGCGCGCGCCGCCCGCGACGCCGGTGTCCCGATCGTCGCCGCCGCAGGCCGAAATCAACTGTCCACTTCGGACTTGTCGGCGGCCGGGTTCGCCGCGGCGTTCGCGCTCACCGACCTCGATCCCGACCCGGCGCGCTGCATGCGCGACGCCGAACCGCTGCTGGAACGCCTCGGCGCGCGCATCGCCGAGGAACTCCCCCGCGACTGACCCGGACCGCCACCCCACCTACGTGCAGGAGGATGCAATGACGCATACCGCACCGCAGCCCGCCCCGAAGCCCTGGTATCGGCAGTTGTACGTGCACGTGCTGATCGCGATCGTCGTGGGCGTGCTCCTCGGGTGGTGGCGTCCCGAGCTCGGCGAGGCGATGCAGCCGATCGGCACCACGTTCATCGCGGCGATGAAGATGCTGATCGGGCCGATCGTGTTCCTCACCATCATCGGCGGCATCGCCAACGTCGCGGACCTGAAGAAGGTCGGCATCACCGGGTTGAAAGCGCTCACCTACTTCCAGCTGGGCACGATCGCCGCACTGGTGATCGGGCTGGTCGCCATCAACGTCACCCGGCTCGGCGCGGGCGTGCACGCGCGGCCCGAGTCGCTGCACGCGAACGGCGACGCCCAGCAGTACATCGCCGACGGCGCGGGGCAGCACTGGTGGGAGCTGTTCACCCACCTGGTCCCGGAGAGCTTCTTCGGCGCGTTCGTCGACGGCGACATCCTGCAGATCATCTTCCTGGCCGTGCTGTTCGGCATCGCCGTCAAAGCGGTCGGGCCGGTCGGCGAGCCGATCATCGCCGGGGTGAACCGGCTGACCGAGGTCGTGTTCAAGGTCCTCGGCTTCGTGATGAAGGCCGCGCCGCTGGGTGCGTTCGGCGCGATGGCCTACGCGGTCGGCGCGTTCGGGGTGTCCACGTTGAGCAGCCTGGGCACGCTGATCGCCCTGTTCTACGGGACTTCGCTGTTCTTCGTGGTGGTGGTGCTCGGCGGGGTGCTGGCCGGCTACGTGCGGTTGAACGTGTTCCGGTTGTTCCGGTACTTCAAGGAGGAGTTCCTGCTGGTGCTCGGCACGTCCACCGCGGAACCGGCGCTGCCGGGGCTGATGCGGAAGCTGACGGCGCTGGGCGCGGACCGCGCGACGGTGGGCCTGGTGGTGCCGACCGGGTACAGCTTCAACCTGGACGGCGCGGCGATCTACCTGTCGCTGGCGGCGCTGTACATCGCGCAGGCCACCGACACGCCGCTGAGCCTCGGGCAGCAGCTGGGCCTGCTGGCGGTCATGCTGCTCACCTCGAAGGGCGCGGCCGGGGTGGCGGGCGGCGGGTTCATCGCGCTCACCGCCACGTTGTCGACCATCGGAACGGTGCCCGCGGCAGGCATCATGCTGATCTTCGGAATCGACAAGTTCATGTCGGAGTGCCGGGCGCTGGTGAACTTCTACGGCAACGCGGTCGCGACGCTGGTGATCGCGAAGTGGGACGGTGCGCTGGACGTGGAGCGCGCGCGGGCGGTCCTCGCCGACCCCACCGGCGCCGCGACCCTCGCCGCGGCCCCGGATCCGGCCGACCACGGCGATCCGGCCCCAGCCGATTCCCCTACCACCACGGGAAAAACCGCGCCGGCGGAGAACGCGGTGGATCAGGTGATCCGCTGACGCTCCCCACAGATGGAGGAGCCGCCGAGCCCCGCGACGGCCCCCTGGTCGTGGTTCCGGTCAGCGGCGGCGCCGATGAGCCGACGACCGCCGGCGCGACGGGATCACCCGCGGGTTCGCAGCGCTTCCTCGCGAGGAGGGCGAATTCTCCGGTGGCGGACCCGCCGACAACGCTCGCGCGACGAGGGCGCCGCGCCGCACCACCCCGGCGAACCCGTTCACCAGTCGAAGAAACCACGTCCGGTCTTGCGCCCGAGTTCGCCTCGTTCCACCTTGTCCCGCAGCAGTTGCGGCGGTGCGAACCGTTCCCCGAGGGTGGCGTGCAGGTGTTCGGCGATGGCGAGGCGCACGTCGAGGCCGACGAGGTCGGTGGAGCGCAGCGGTCCCATCGGGTGCCGGTAGCCGAGCTGCATCGCGGTGTCCACGGATTCGGCGTCGGCGACGCCTTCTTCCAGCATCCGGATCGCTTCCAGGCCGAGCAGCACGCCGAGGCGGCTGGTGGCGAAGCCCGGCGAGTCCCGCACGAGCACTTCGGTCTTGCCGAGGCCGTGCACCCAGTCGCGGGCACCGCCGAGCACGGCCTCGGAGGTGTCGGGGCCGGCGACGAGCTCGACGAGCTGCGAGGCGGGCACCGGGTTGAAGAAGTGCATCCCGAGGAAGCGGCTCGGTTCGCGCAGCGCGGCGGACAGCTCGGCGATCGGCAGCGAGCTGGTGTTGCTGGCCAGCACGGCATCGGGGCCCAGCACGCGTTCCGCGCCGGTGAGCACCGCGATCTTGAGTTCGAGCTGTTCGGGGACCGCTTCGACGACCAGCTCGACGTCCCCGGGCAGGTCGGCGACGGCGGGCAGCACCCGCAGCCTGGCGAGCAGGTCGGCGGCGTCCTCGGCGAGCCTGCCGCGTTCGGCGGCCCGCTGCACGCTGCGCTCGATCCGGTCGGCCGCCGTGGCGGCGGCGTCGGCACCGCTCTCCGCGACGGACACGTCGGCGCCCGCGATGGCGAAGGTCTGCGCGATGCCCGACCCCATCCGGCCGCCGCCGATGACGGCGACCTTGCCGGGGACAGCTGGTGTGCTCATGACGTTCCTCCGCTCCCAGGACCGAGGCGGTGCCCCGGCGTCGTCAGTTGCCGGCAGCGCGCACGGCCTGCCGCCGTCCGGGATCGGCGCGGCGGTCCCGGCGCGGCGCGGGGCGCGCCGGCCGGGACCCATTCTTAACCGTCCGGTCAGTCGGTGATCGACCGGTCCCCCGGTGGTGGGTTCCGGTGCCGCCGAACCGGTGAACGCCGCCATGCCGGACGCCGCTCACAGGCCCAGCATCACCGTCTTCGCCTCGGTGTAGGCGTCGAGGACGTCGGTGCCGTGCTCGCGACCGAGCCCGGACTGCTTGAACCCGCCGAAGGGCACGGTCCCGCTGCTCATCTCGTGCCCCGAGTTGAGCCACACCGTGCCCGCGCGCAACCGTCCGGCGACGCGGTGGGCGGTGCCGACGTCGCGGGTCCACACCGAGGCGGACAGCCCGTAGGTGGTGTCGTTGCCCGCCCGCACCACCTCGTCCTCGTCGGTGAACGACTGCAGCGCGGCGACGGGCCCGAAGATCTCCTCCCGCGCGACCCGCATGTCGGCGGTGACGTCGGTGAGCAGCGTCGGCGGCACGTACAGCCCGCCGATGCCCGCGCCGCCGGCGGCGATGGTGGCGCCTTCCTGCCGGGCGAGGTCCAGGTAGGAGGTGACGCGCTCGTAGTGCCCGCGGAAGGCCAGCGGACCCATCAGCGACCGCGGGTGGAACGGGTCGCCGATCGGGATGCGCGCGAGCTCGGCGGTCAGCAGCTCGGCGAACCGCTCGCGGACGGGCTCCTGCACGAAGATGCGGCTGCCCGCGACGCACGCCTGCCCGCTGCCCGCGCAGAAGCCCAGCGCCGCCTGCGCGGCGGCGGCCGCCAGGTCGGCGTCGGCGAACACGATCGCGGGCGATTTCCCGCCGAGCTCCAGGGTGACGCGCGCCAGCGAATCCGCCGAGGTGCGCACGATGTGCTTGCCCACCTGGCCCGACCCGGTGAAGCTGATCTTGTCGACGCCGGGGTGCGAGATCAGCGCCTGCCCGGTGACCTCGCCGGGACCGGTGATCACGTTGACCACCCCGGCGGGCAGTTCCGCGGCCAGCAGCGCGGCGAGCCGCAGCGCGCTGAGCGAGCTCTGCTCGGCGGGCTTGAGCACCACGGTGTTGCCGGTCGCCAGCGCGGGCGCCAGCTTCCACGCGGCCTGCAGCAGCGGCCCGTTCCAGGCGACGATCGCGCCGACCACGCCGACCGGCTGGCGCAGCACGTAGTGCAGCCGCGACGGGTCGGTCGGGCCGACCTGGCCGTAGAGCTTGGTGGGCCAGCCCGCGTAGTGCCGGAACACCTCGACGACGTGGTCGACCATGCCGCGGGTCAGCGCCAGCGGGGCGCCCATGTCCAGCGAGTCGAGGGTGGCGAGCTCCTCGCGGTGCTCCCGCACCACGTCGGCGATGCGCAGCAGCACGTCCCCGCGGCGCTGCGGGCTGATCGCGGACCAGGACGGGTCCTCGAACGCGGCGCGCGCGGCGGCGACGGCGGCGTCCACGTCACCGGCGTCGGCGAGGGCCAGGTCGGCGAGCTCCCGCTCGGTGGCCGGATCGACGGTCGGGAACGACGTCCCCGCACCGGCCTGCCGCCACTCCCCCGCGATGAACAGCCCGTGCGGGCCTGCCAGGAAGTCGGGGTGCGGGCGCGGCGTGGACTCGTCGAGGGTCAGCGGTGCGGACACGGTTTCCTCCGGTGGTTCGGCGGCCGCGCGCATCGCGGCCGTGCCACGACTCTGCGGCCATCGCGCGGAAACCTCGGAGGTCCGCCGACCCTAGGAATCCCCGACCCACCTTCGCGGTCCGCCGTCAGGCGCCGGTGATCAGCATCGAGATCAGCACCACCACGAGCAGCACCAGGTACGCCACCGCGTGCACCCGGTCCGGGATGCGCCCCGCCACCCGCTTGGTGATCGCGATCGCGGGCAGCGATCCGCACAGCAGCGCCGCCGCGGACAGCAGGTCGACGAACCCGATCCGCCCGGCCACGGCGACCGCCGGAGAGCCGAACGCGTACACGGCGGTGCCGGCCAGCGCGATCGGCACGCTCAGCGGGTTCGCCATCGCCGCCGCGTCCGCCATCGGGAATCCCCGGCGCCGCAGCAGGGGGACGGTGAGCACGCTGCCGCCGACGCCGAGGAGCGCGGCGACCGCGCCGATCCCGGTGCCGCCCGCGGTCGCGGTGGCGCGGCCGAGCGGGCGCGGCCGCGCGGCCCGGTCCCGGGATCCGAGGAAGCCGCTGCGGAACACCCCGTCGACGATGGTGATCGCCAGGTACGCCACGAACAGCAGGTGCAGCACCCCGTCCGGCACCAGCCCGGCCAGCAGCGACCCGAGCACCGCGCCCACCGCGATGAACAGCACCAGCGGCCACAGGTACTCGCGGCGCAGCCGCCCGGCGCGCGCTTGCGCCACCGTCGCCGACAACGAGTTCACGATCATCACCGCGGTCGAGGTCGCCACCGCCACGTGCATCGCATCGGCTCCGGAGGTGGCGGCGACGAACCCGAACACCACGGGCACGGTCACGAACCCGCCGCCGAAGCCGAACAGGACCGTGGTGACGCCGGTCAGGCAGCCGAAGCAGCACAGCACGAGGAAGGAGGTCAGCACTCCGGGCACGCTAGGCGCCGCACGAGCCGGCGCGCATTCGTCATCCGGCCACGTCCTTTCGAGCACCCGCCGAACCGGGCATATCCTCGCGGGGTGCGCAACGTCCCGATCGCGGAGCTGGAGGACCTGGACCGGCCGGTGCTGGCGATCGGCACCGACTACCCGCCGGGCCACCTGCTGCCGCGGCACCGCCACCGCCGGGCGCAGCTGCTGTACGGCGCGACCGGGGTGATGCGGGTGGAGACCGCCGACGGTGACTGGACGGTGCCCGCGCACCGCGCGGTGCTGGTGCCCGCCGGGACCGATCACCAGGTGCTGATGGACGGCGTGACGACCCGCAGCCTCTACCTGGAGCCGCGGGCGGTGCCGTGGTTCCCGGACCGGTGCCGGGTCGTGGAGGTGTCACCGCTGCTGCGCGAGCTGCTGCTGGCCGCGGTGGACGTGGCACCCGAGTACGACCCGGCGGGGCGGGACGGCGCGCTGATCGAGCTGGTGCTGCACGAGATCCGGTCGCTGGCGCCGCTGCCGTTCGACCTGCCGCTGCCGCGCCACCCGGGCCTGCGGCGGTTGTGCGAGCGGTTCGCGACGGCGCCGGACGTGCACGATCCGGGGGCGCGGTGGGCGGCGGAGCTGCACGTCGGGGAGCGCACCTTCAGCCGGTTGTTCCCGGCGCAGACCGGGCTGAGCTTCCACGCGTGGCGGCAGCGGGCCTGCGCGCTGCACGCGGTGCGCTCGCTGGCCACAGGCCGGACGGTCACGTCGGTGGCGGCGGAGCTGGGCTACGGGAACCCGGCGGCGTTCACCACGATGGTGAAACGGGAGACGGGTTCGGCGCCCAGCGCGTTCCGACCGTGACGAGCGGCCGGATCAGCCCGCACCGGACGGGTCCTCACCGGTGCGGTCCCGTCCCCGCTGCTCGCCCACGGCTTCGCGGTGCTTGGCGTGGGCGCGGCGCAGCAGGTCGCGCAGCCCGGGTTCGTCGTGGATCTCCGCCCGGAACTTGGCGGGCAGCGCGTCCAGCTGCCGCTCCTCGTCGAGCAGCTTCTCGTAGGTGCGCTGCCGGATCGCCGGATCGGTCTCGTAGCCCTCGTCGAGGTACTGCTCGGCGTGCCTGCGGGCCCCGGCGACGGTGTTCTTCGCCCGGCCGCGCGCGCTCAGCAGCGAGGCCAGCACGGTGATCACCAGCACCCCGATGATCACGCCGAGGGACAGCCCGGTGCTGATCTCCACGATGTGCACCGGATCGCCGTCGTTGATGAACGGCACGTTGTTCTCGTGCAGCGCGTGCAGCACCAGCTTGACGCCGATGAACCCGAGGATGAACGCCAGCCCGTAGGACAGGTAGATCAGCCGGTCCAGCAGCCCGTCGATGAGGAAGTACAGCTGCCGCAACCCCAGCAGCGAGAACGCGGTGGCCGTGACCACCAGGTACACGTTCTGGGTGAGCCCGAAGATCGCCGGGATGGAGTCCAGCGCGAACAGCAGGTCGGTGCCGCCGATGGACACCATCACCAGCAGCATCGGGGTGAGCATCCGCTTGCCGTCGACGTGCGTGAACAGCTTGTCGCCGTCGTAGTCGTCGCTGGTGTGGAAGAACCGCTTCGCCAGCCGGATGATCACGTTGTCGGCGGTGCGGTCCTCCGATTCGGAGGGCCGCAGCAGGTTCCCGGCGGTGATCAGCAGGACGAGCCCGAACAGGTAGAACACCCACGCCAGGCTGTTGATCAGGGCGGCGCCGATGAAGATGAACCCGGTGCGGGCGAACAGCGAGAACACGATGCCGAACAGCAGCACCTTCTGCTGGTCGGCGTGCGGCACCTGGAAGCTGGAGATGATGATCAGGAAGACGAACAGGTTGTCCACCGACAGCGCCTTCTCGGTGACGTACCCCGCGAAGTACTCGGCGCCCATCGTGGCCCCGCCGAAGACCAGCACGAGCAGCCCGAACACGATCGCGATGCCGACGTAGAGCGCCGACCACACCGCTGCCTCCCGCAAACCCGGGGTGTGCGGTTTGCGGACGTGGAAGACGTAGTCGAACAGCAGCAGCCCGACGATCACGACGATCGTCAGGATCCAGACGTAGCCGGGGACGCCCATCTCAGGCCAGCCAGGCGAGCGCGGCGGCGACGAGCGCCCCGGTCCCGGTGCGCAGCGTCGGCTGCGGGACCGGGGCGAAGGTGCCGGAGTGGTTGACCGGGACGTCCTGCGCGACGCGGCCCTCCCGCCGCGCCCGCTCGTAGCGGTCCGGGTCGGTGCCGCCGAACGTCCAGTACGAGTACGGGATCCCCCACGCGGCGGGCAGGTCGCCGAAGTCCTCGCTGGCGGTGACCCGCCCGACGTCCACCACCCGGTCGGCGCCGAAGTGGCCGGTGAGCGCCGAGGTGACGCGATCGGTGGTGTCGGGGTCGTTGTCGGTGAGGGAGAACCGGGCGAACGTCTCGAACTCGGGCTCGTGCGGCGAGTTCGAGGCCTGGCACTCGGCGCGGACGATGCGCTCCACCGCGTCGAGGACCTGGGTGCGGGTCTGCTCGTCGTAGGTGCGCAGGTTCAGCTCGATCGTCGCCCGGTCCGGGATGACGTTGCTCTTCGTCCCGGCGAGGATGCTGCCGACGGTGAGCACCACCGGCTCGGTGGGGGCGACCTCGCGGGACACGACGGTCTGCAGCCGCACCACGACGTGCGCGGCGAGCACCACCGGGTCGACGGTGGCCTGCGGCATCGAGCCGTGCCCGCCGCGGCCGTGCACGGTGATGCGCATGCTGTCGGCGGCGGCGAACGTGGGTCCGGGGTGCGTGCCGACGGTGCCCGCCGGGTACGGCATCACGTGCTGGCCGAGGGCGACGTCCGGTTTCGGCACCAGGTCCGCCAGCCCGTCGTCGACCATGCCCTGCGCGCCGTCCCCGGCCTCTTCGGCGGGCTGGAACACGGCGAGCACGGTGCCGCTCCAGTGCCCGGTGCCCGCGGCGAGCAGTTGCGCGGCGCCGAGCAGGCAGGTCACGTGCACGTCGTGCCCGCATGCGTGCATGACGGGCGAGCCGTCGCCGTCCTCGCCGGTGGTGGCGGTGCTGGCGTAGGGCAGGCCGGTCGTCTCCCGCACCGGCAGCGCGTCCATGTCGGCGCGCAGCAGCACCACCGGCCCGGACCCGTTGCGCAGCACCCCGACGACGCCGGTGCCGCCGACCCCGGTGTGCAGCTCGTAGCCCTGCTCGCGGAGGCGCCCGGCGACCTTCTCCGCGGTGCGGTGCTCCTGGTGGGACAACTCGGGGTGCTGGTGCAGGTCCCGGTAGAAGTCCTCCTGCCAGCTCGTGGCGTCCTCGGCTCCCGCGAGCACGGACGAGACGGGGTCGGCGGTCATGGCGGCTCCTCGCTCGGCGCTGTCGGGCTCCCCTGGATTGTGCGCAGCGGGAGGGTCGTTCGCCGGGCGGAGCCGACGGCCTGCCGGGAACTCGTCGCGCCCGGTCAACCGTCCTGCTCGCGGGGGCCGCGACCGGGCGCGGTGGGCACGTTCAGCTCGAACACGACGCCGAGCATCCGGGTCGCGAAGCACACCGGCGCGGCGACCCCGGCCACCACCAGCGGCCCCAGTTCGAGCTGCACGGCGCCCACCGCGATCCCGGCACCGACCAGCGCGGGCACCGCGTACAGGTCGCTGACCAGCACGGTCGGCACCTTCCGCAGCATCACGTCGCGCAGCGTGCCGCCGCCGACGGCGGTGAGCCCGCCGAGCAGCACGGCCTGCACGCCGCCGAGCCCGAACTCCAGCGCCTTCGTCGCCCCGGTCACGCAGAACACGCTCAGCCCGACCGCGTCGAACACCACGATGAGCACGGTGAACCGCTCCAGCGGCAGGCTCAGGAAGAACGCCACCAGCGCGCCCGCCGCGGCCGCCCCCAGGTAGGCGAGGTCGCTGAACGTGGCGGGCGGCAGCGACTGGATGAGCACGTCGCGCAGGATCCCGCCGCCCAGCGCGGTCATCATCCCCAGCGTCAGCACCCCGACCAGGTCCAGCCGCACGGCCCGCACCGCGGTGAGCGCCCCGTTGAGGCCGAACGCGAACGTTCCGATCAGGTCCAGCACCAGCAGCAGCTGCGACGACTCCGCCATCCCAGCAGTGTGCAACCGCACCACCCGACCGACTCCACGGGCACCGGGCTCCGCCGACCGCCGCTCCAGCACTCCCCACCAGGTGAGTGCCCCACCCGCCCAACGAGACTGGTCCAACGGGCCACCCACCTACAACGCCCCACCAGGTGAGTGGGCCACCCGCCCAACGCCACTGGTCCAATGGCCCACTCACCTACAACTTCCCACCAGGTGAGTGCCCCACCCGCCCGACCAGACTGGTCCGGTGGGCCACTCACCTGCGGTGGCCCGCCAGGTGAGTGGGCCGCTCGCCCGGTGTGGCCGGTCGGGTGGGCCACTCACCTGGTCATCGGGGGCTGCGGGTGGCGCGCTACAGCTCGGTGCTCTTGGTGGCGTTGCCGTGGGCGAGGTGGGGCGGGTAGCGGGACTCGTTGCGGTCGATCTTGTCGTGCGCGGCCTGGACGAGGTCGATGCCGGTGGCCTCGGCGAACTGCACGAGGTACAGCAGCACGTCGGCGGCCTCGTCGGCGAGCCTGCCGGTCAGCTCGCCGTTCGCGAGGCCGTCGGCGACGGCGGTGTCGTCCAGCCACTGGAGTTCGGCGATCAGCTCCCCCGCCTCACCGCTGAGCGCCATCGCGAGGTTCTTCGGGGTGTGGAACCGGCCCCAGGCCCGCGCTTCGGCGAAGCCGCGGAGCCGGGACCGGAGCTCTCCGATGCTGTCCATGCGGCCACGGTAGCGGCGGGCGCGGTCAGCTCCGCGGGGCGCTCCCGGCGAACTGCATCGCCTTGTACGGCCAGTTCCGCTCGGTGTTCCACTGGCTCACCACGAGGTGCAGGTCGTCGAGGGTGGAACCGGGCACGATGTAGCCGCCGTAGAGCTGCGCGACCTGCCCGCGGGAGTGGTCCTCGCCGGGCCAGGACGAGCCGTGCACGGCGGTCGCGCGCGGTGCCTCGTACAGGTTCGCGGTGGGCACGTCCAGGTTCAGCACGTCGATCCGGTAGTCGCCCGCGTTGAACAGCGACAGCAGCCACCGGCCGCCGACGGGGCGCAGGCACAGCTCGCCGTAGGCACCGGTGAGCGCGATCGTCGGCGGGTTGCCCCACGCCCACCGGCCGTCGCGGAACCCCCAGCCCTCCCAGGCGCCCGGGTCGGTGATCCGGTCGGCGGGCACCCGGTGCAGCAGCAGCCCCTGGTCGCGGCGGAACCCGGTGGTGAACGCGTACGCGTAGCCGTCGTCGCCGAGGCCCCAGGTCAGCATCTGGAACAGCCCGCCGTGCAGGTCGCCGGGCCAGGTGGCGCCGGTGTGCTGCCAGGTCTCGCCGTTGTCGGTGGAGGCGTGCACCTCGGTCCAGTGCACGTTGCCGATCCCCTCGCACACCATGACGTGCAGGTACATCACGTCCCCGACGGTGATCAGGTCGGTGGGGATGACGGTGCTGACCCGCCGACCCTGGATCACCGAGTCGTGCCGGTACGCGAGCGCCTGCCCCGCGTAGGAGTCGGGTCCGATGGAACCGGTCCAGCCGATGCCCTCGGTGGCGGTGTCCGGGTCGGCGAACAGGACCACCGGGGAGCGCCAGCCGGGACCGCCGACGCCGGCGCGTTCGAAGGTGTCGCCGAACACCGACACGATCCGGCCGTCCGGTGCCTGCGCCATCACCCCCAGGTCGGTGCCGCCGATGCCGAACCGGTCCGTGACACCGGGACCGGTCAGGTCCTTCACCTTGCGCACCCGCTCGCCGTCCTCTCGGTCTCGCACCGGCCGGTCCGGTGCCGTCACCCGACTGTAGGTGCGCGGCCCCCGGTGATCGCACGCCGGGCGCGGCGCTAACCCGGTTTCTCCGCGTCGTCGGCGGACTCCGGTCCGGCCCCGGGCGAGGGGTCGGATTCGGCCTCCGCGCCGGGTTCGGGCTGCGGTTCCAGGTCCGCGGGCGGTGCGGCGAGCGCGCGGACACCGGCGTTGAGCAGCGCGATGACCGGCACCGAGAACACCGCGCCCGCCACTCCCGCACCGAGGAAGCCGGCGGTGACACCGAGGACGATCGCCAGCGGGTGCAGCCGCACCGCGTGCCCGAGGATCAGCGGCTGCAGCACGTGCCCCTCCAGCTGCATCACCCCGACGACCACCGCCAGCACGATGATCGCGGGCAGCGGGCCGGTCGTGACCAGCGCCATCAGCACCGCGATCGAGCCGGTGATCATCGCGCCTACGTAGGGCACGAACGCGCCGAGGAACACCAGCGCGGCCAGCGCCGCCGACAGCGGCACCCCGACGAGCGCGCAGCCGACGCCGATGCCCACCGCGTCCATCAGCGCCACGGCCGCGCTCGCCCGCACGTAGGCGACCAGCGAGCGGAACGCGTGCTGCCCGGCCACGTCGACCCGGTCCCGGACGCGCCCGGGAACCAGCGCGCGCAGCACGAACCGCCAGATCCGGGTGCCGTCGCGCAGGAAGAAGATCAGCGTGAACAGCGCCAGCAGCAGCCCGCTGCCGACGCTGAGCACGGTGGTCGCGGTGCTCAGCGCCCCCGCGGTGAGCCCGCTCTGGCTGGTGCGCAGGTAGTCGGTGATGCGCTGCACCCAGCCGTCCAGCTGCCCCTGGCTCAGCGCCAGCGGTCCGGTGCGCAACCAGTGGTGGATGCCCTCCACGGTCTGCGCCGCCTGCGCCTGCAACCCGGGCAGCCCGTTGATCACGGTGATGATCACGAGGGTGAGCACGCCGCCCACCACCACCAGCCCGAGCAGCAGCGCCAGCACGGTCGCGGCGGTGCGCGGCACGCCCCACCGGGTGAGCTTGCCGACCAGCGGTGCCAGCAGCGCGGCCAGCAGCAGCGCCACGCCGAGCGCGATCACGAGCTCGGCGAGCGCGGACACGATGCGCGCCAGCACCACCAGCACGCCCGCGATCGCGAGCAGCCGCCAGCTCACCGCCCCCGCGATCCGCAGTCCGCGCGGCACACCGGGTTCCCCCTGTTGCTCCACACCGCACATGATCGGCCGAACCGGCCCGGATTAAACGTGGCATCCGGGTGTGTCGGCGGCGGCTGGTAGGAGTTCCCCGACGGAAGACGAGCGGCCGCGGGGCCGGGCAGGAGCGAAACGATGCCGTTCGCCGACGAACTGGTGGGTCCCGACGTGGCACGGGACCTGGCGCGGGTGTTCGACCGAGCGGGCGCGGTGCGGGCCGCCGCGGCCCGGCTGGGCCCGCTGGGTCTCCGGCAGCGCTGCGACCTGCTGCGGGACGCGCTGCTGGCGGACGTGCCCGGTGATCTCGCCGCCCTGCTGGACGCGGTGCGGGCGGCGCGCGAGTTCCCCGAGTTCACCGGCTGGCTGGTCTGGCCGGTGACCGAAGCCGTGGTCTCCCGCGCGGTCGCCGACGGCACCGGCGGGGCGTTCGACGCGGCGTTGGACTCGCTGGCCGAGCTGACCCCGCTGCTGAGCTCCGAATTCGCGCTCCGGGGGCTGCTGGAGCACGACCTGCACCGCGCGCTGCCGCGGATCGAGGAGTGGACGCGCGCTCCGGACGAGCACGTGCGGCGGCTCGCGTCCGAAGGCACCAGGCCCTACCTGCCGTGGGCGAAGCGGGTGCGGGCGCTGCTGGCCGAACCGGGCGCCACGGTGCCGATCATCGACGCGCTGCACGGCGACACCAGCGAGTACGTGCGCCGGTCCGCGGCCAACCACCTCAACGACCTCAGCCGGGACCACCCGGCGCTCGTCGTGGACACCGCAGCGCGCTGGCTCGCCGAGCCGGGCGAGCACACCTCGCGGGTGGTGCGGCACGGGCTGCGAACCCTGGTCAAGAAGGGGCACCCGGGGGCGCTGGCCCTGCTCGGCTACTCCCCCGCGCCGCAGGTGCGGGTGGAGGCGCTGGCGCTGGGCGCGGACCTCGTCGCGATCGGTGGGGCGCTGGAGTTCCGCAGCACCCTGGTCAACACCGGCGCCGAACCGGTCGCGCTCGCCGTCGACTACCTGGTGCACCACCGGAAGGCGAACGGCGGGCGGACCGCCAAGACCTTCAAGCTCACCACCAGGACCCTCGAACCGGGCGGCACCTGGGAGCTGGCCAAGCGCCACTCGTTCCGCGAGATCACCACCCGCCGCTACCACCCGGGCGGGCACGCCCTGGAGCTCCAGGTCAACGGGGAGGTCCGCGCCCGCGCCGAGTTCACGCTGACCGACGGCCGCTGACGCCCGCCCGCGGCGCCGCCGCGAGATCGTCGGTGGTGTCTGGTTCCATCGGGGGTGGATGATCATTCGTGGAGCTGGAGGTGCGGTGGTGCGGGAGGCGACCGGAGGTTCGGTGGCGCGCTGGGTCGAGGTCTACCTGGAACACCTCCAGGCCAGGAAGCTCGCCGCGAACTCGCTGCGCGCCTACCGGCTGGACCTGGGCTCGGTGGGCGCGGCGCTGGCGGAGATCACCGGCACCCGCGTCGCGGAGCTCCCGGTGGCCGAGGTGACCGCCACCGAGCTGCGCTCCGCTTTCGCCCGGCACGCCGCGGCCCGCTCGGCGTCCTCGGTGACGCGGGCGTGGTCCACCTGGAACGGGTTCTTCGGCTTCCTCGTGGTGGAGGGCGCCGTCGGCGGCAACCCGATGCAGGTGGTGCCGAAGCCGCGCAGCTCCCCGGCCACGCCGAAACCGCTGCAGGGCGAGGACACCCCGGAACGGCTGCTGCGGCTGGTCGCCGAAGGCGGGCGCCGGGCGCGGAACCCGTGGCCGGAGCGCGATCTCGCGGTGCTGGCGGTGCTGCTGTGCACGGGGGTGCGCTCGGCGGAGCTGCTGGACCTCACGGTGGCCTCGCTGGCCGGGCGGCCCGGCGACCGGCGGCTGCACGTGCGCGGCAAGGGCGGCAAGAACCGGTCCATCCCCATCGAGGGAGCGCTGGACGACGTGGTCGGCGCCTACCTGAGCTCGCGGCGGGTGCGGTTCGGCGATCGGCTGCCCGGTGCGGAACCGCTGTTCGTGGACCACCGCGGGGAGCCGCTGCGCCGCGGCGGGCTGCAGTACCTGGTGCGCCAGTCGTTGCGCGCGGCCGGGATCTCGGACCGGGTGCAGCGCGGCGCGATGGTGCACGCGCTGCGGCACACCTTCGCGACGCGGCTGGCCGAGGACGGGGCGAACGCGGCGGAGATCGCGAAGCTGCTCGGCCACGCGTCGATCAACTCCAGCCAGACCTACATCGACGTGACCGCCCGCGAACAGCGGATGTCGGTGCGCGCCAACCGGACCCACCAGGTCCTCACCGACCTCACCCCGCGCCGCAGCTGACCGGTCCTGCCGATCGGCCGAGCGGGACGCCGGTTCGCCGACGTGGTCCACAATGGACCAACCGTGGTGCCGCCGGAAAATCGGTCGACGCCCCCGCGCGGGGCGGATACCGTCACCGCGGTGCCGCCGGCCCGGCGGCCTCGTGGAGAGCAGGTGCCGGATGGCGTGCTGCATCGGCGAACTCGTGCTCGATTGCCGGGATCCGGAGGCGCTGGCCCGGTTCTGGTGCGAGGTGCTGGACTTCGTGGTGCTGGACCGGCAGGACGACGGCATCGAGATCGGCCCGCGCACCGGGTTCGGCGGACCGCAGCCGACGATCGTGCTCAGCCCGTCCACCGATCCGCGGAGCGGGAAGCTGCCGCTGCACCTCGACGTGAACGCCACCGACCGCGACGCGGACGCGGAGCTGGACCGGCTGCTGGCGGCGGGCGCCCGGCCGGTGGACGTCGGGCAGACCGGCGCGGAACCCTGGTACTGCCTCGCCGATCCGGAGGGCAACGAGTTCTGCCTGCTCCGGGCGCGCCTGGACCCGGTCTAGGAGCTGTTTAGGAACCTGGGGCCCGCTGGTGGAACGCAGTGAGGTCTCCGGTAGATGGATCAACGACCAAGAAGATCGACATCTATCCGGA
>NZ_JBEYUS010000015.1:0-91296 GCF_040643635.1 Saccharopolyspora sp. NPDC047091 | reverse complement strand
GATAGGGTGTGGGAGAGTAGGACACCGCCGACAATACTCATGAGGGGAACGCCCCGGAACCTGGTTCCGGGGCGTTCCTGCATTTCCAAGGCCTGGTTCCTGGGTGGTGGTGACACCTCCCGGGAGCCGGGCCTTCGTCATGTCCGGAGACGGGTTCGGTGCCAGGTCCGAGGATGCCACCGGGGTTAGAGTCGGCCGGATGAGTAATGGCGAGCACAGCGAACCGGACCTGAAACCACGCAGCCGCGACGTCACCGACGGGGTCGAACGGGCTCCTGCGCGCGGCATGTTGCGAGCGGTCGGCATGGGCGACGAGGACTTCGCCAAACCTCAGATCGGGGTGGCCTCGTCGTGGAACGAGATCACCCCGTGCAACCTGTCGCTGCAACGATTGGCGCAGGCGGGCAAGGACGGGGTGCGCGCGGCCGGCGGATTCCCGATGGAGTTCGGCACGATCTCCGTGTCCGACGCGATCTCGATGGGTCACGTCGGCATGCACTACTCCCTGGTGTCCCGCGAGATCATCGCGGACTCGGTGGAGACGGTCATGCAGGCCGAACGGCTCGACGGCTCGGTGCTGCTCGCCGGCTGCGACAAGAGCCTGCCCGGCATGCTGATGGCCGCGGCACGGCTGGGCCTCGCCTCGGTGTTCGTCTACGCGGGGTCGACGATGCCGGGGAAGGTGGACGGCCGAGAAGTGACGATCATCGACGCGTTCGAAGCGGTCGGTGCGTGCGCGCGGGGTCTCATCGGCGAGGACGAGGTGGAGCGCATCGAACGCGCCATCTGCCCAGGTGAAGGTGCCTGCGGCGGGATGTACACGGCGAACACGATGGCGTGCGCCGCGGAAGCGCTCGGCATGTCGCTCCCTGGCTCGGCGAGCCCGCCTTCGGTGGACCGGCGCCGCGACACGAGCGCTCGCGACGCCGGCCGGGCGGTGGTGGGCCTGCTGGAACGAGGGTTGACGGTTCGGGACATCCTCACCAAGGAAGCGTTCGAGAACGCCATCGCCGTGGTGATGGCGTTCGGCGGGTCGACCAACGCGGTGCTGCACCTGCTGGCCATCGCCCGCGAAGCCGAAGTGGACCTGCGGCTGGAGGACTTCAACCGGATCGGCGACCGGGTTCCGCACCTGGCCGACGTGAAACCGTTCGGCAGGCACGTGATGCCCGCGGTCGACCGGATCGGCGGCGTTCCCGTGGTGCTGAAGGCGCTGCTCGACGCGGGGCTGGTGCACGGCGACTGCCTCACCGTCACCGGACGCACGCTCGCCGAGAACCTGGCGGAGCTCGACCCGCCCGAGCTGGACGGGGAGGTGCTGCGGCAGCTGTCGAACCCGCTGCACCCGACGGGCGGCGTGACGATCCTGCGCGGTTCGCTCGCCCCGCAGGGCGCCGTCGTGAAGAGCGCCGGGTTCGACACCAGCACGTTCAGCGGGACGGCCCGCGTGTTCGACGGGGAACAAGGTGCGATGGACGCGGTCGAGCAGGGAACGCTGGGACCGGGGGACGTGGTGGTGATCCGCTACGAGGGTCCGCGCGGTGGGCCTGGGATGCGGGAGATGCTGGCGGTGACGGGCGCGATCAAGGGAGCCGGGCTGGGCAAGGACGTGCTGCTGCTCACCGACGGACGGTTCTCCGGCGGCACCACCGGCCTGTGCATCGGCCACGTCGCTCCCGAAGCCGCGGACGGCGGGCCGATCGCGCTGATCCGCGACGGCGATCCGATCCACCTGGACCTCGCCGCGCGGACCCTGGACCTCCAGGTCTCCGACGCAGAACTGACCGACCGCCGAGCCGCCTGGAGCAAACCTCGCCCGACGCTCCGCACCGGCGTCCTGGCGAAGTACGCGGCCCTGGTCGGCTCGGCCTCCGAAGGAGCCCCCTGCCACCCCACCCACCTGGAGTGAACGGACCGTTCGACCGATCTATCCGGACGAACGGGCCGTTCACCCGGCGCTCCAGAGCCCCGGCCACCGTCACACCCGGAGATGAGTGAACGGACCGTTCGACCGACTAGATGCGACGAATGGTCCGTTCACTTCGAAAGGTGGGAGCAACGGTCCGTTCACTCGGGAACGGGGAACGGGGGAACGGGGAACGGGGAACGGCGGGGCGTTCCGGGACAGCCCCCGCCGCCGGCCGCGCCCCGACTCGACGTGAGTGAACGGACCGTTCGCCCAACTAGATGGGACGAACGGTCCGTTCACTCCGAAAGCGTCGGACGAACGGTCCGTTCACTCGGGTCAGGTGGTGGGGAGCATGAGGATCGGCGCCGTCGTGGGCGCCGGTGAGCCACCCGCCGGTTCCACCGTCACGCCCAGGTGGGCGGTGTCGGGGGGCATGGTGGCGACGAGGGGTTCGGTGCCGGCCGCGGCGAGCATGCCCGCGGAGGTGGCGGTGCCGCCCGGTTCGATGAACCACACCTGGTAGGCGCGATCGTCGGGCGGCGGTGCCATGCCGCTCGCCATGAACATCGCCTTGCCTTGTTCGTGGGACAGCACGGTGGTGGCGCGCATCCCGCCCGGCCCGGGCATGTTGATCACCCGGGCGTCGGGGGCCTGCAACATGGCGGAGATCTCGGCTCCGCGCGCCCCGGCGGTGGTCATCCGGTCGCGGGCGGCGTCGAGTTCCTGCTGGGCGCGGACGGCGACGACGCCGAACACGGCGGCGAGGGCGACGCCGACGGCGGCGGCCGCGACGGAGAGCCGGGTCGCCCACGAGTACCGGCGGCGGCGCTTGGCGGCGTGCGCGGCGAGGTCGGCGGGCGGCGGCGGGTCCTGCCGGGTCTGGGCGATCTCGGCGAGCACCCGCTGCTTGAGCGTGTCGGGCGGCGTGGCGTGTTCGGCCGAGCCGAGCCGGGCCGCGGCTTCGCGCAGCTCCAGGACTTCGCGGCGGCAGTCCTCGCAGCTGGTCAGGTGCGCCTCGAACTCGGCGCGTTCGTCGTCGGGCAGCGCGTCGACGGCATAAGCGCCGGTCAACGTGGCCAGGTCGGTGCTCATCGGCCCACCCCCAGGCAGTCGCGCAGTCGGATCAGCCCGTCCCGCAGCCGGGTCTTCACGGTGGACGCGGGCGCTTCGAGCAGGCCGGCGGCTTCCCGGTAGGTGTAGCCGCGGTAGTAGGTGAGCAGCACGGATTCCCGCTGCAGCTCGGTGAGGGCGGTGAGGCAGCGCCGCACCTGCCGCTGCTCCCACCGGGTGGTGACGGATTCGCTGACCTCGTCGAACGGTCGGCCGTGCTGCTGGGCGCCGACGCGGGCTTCGCGGTCCCGCCCGGCTTGGGCGGAGCGGACGCGGTCGACGGCGCGCCGGTGCGCGAGGGTGAACACCCAGGTCTGCACGCTGCCGAGTTCCGGCCGGTAGTGGGTGGCGCTGCGCCACACCTCGACGAGGACTTCCTGCGCGACCTCTTCGGATTGGGCGGCGTCGCGCACCACTCGCTGGATCATGGCGAGCAGCGAGCCCGCGAGCAGGTCGTAGAGCTGCTCGAAGGCGCGTTCGTCACCTTTGGCGACCTCGGCGATGAGCGCCCGCGCGTCGGGCCCCTCGTCGGGCGGCGGTGTCCACCGCTGCGGTCTGGAGTGCGGTCGTTCCTGCATGCCGGGTCCCTTCACCGGGATCGTGCCGAGTGTGCACCGCCGCTGGTCGGGCGGCGTGGTCAGGCGGGTTTGCGGAAGCCGAGCTGCCACACGTCGAGGTACCCGGAGCGGAAGCCGGCTTCGCTGTAGGCGAGGTAGAACTCCCAGGTGCGGCGGAACCGTTCGCTGAAGCCGAGCGCGGCGATGTCGTCCCAGCGGTGCTGGAACGTGTCGCCCCAGGCCCGCAGCGTGGCCGCGTAGTCGGGCCCGAACGAGTGACGCCCGGTGCCGCGCAGACCGGTGTGGTCGCGCACGGTCTCTTCGATCGCTCGCAGGGAAGGGATCTCGCCGCCGGGGAAGATGTACTTGTGGATCCAGGTGTGCGAGCGGCGGCTGGCGAGCATCCGGTCGTGCGGCATGGTGATGGCCTGCAGCCCGATGCGGCCGCCGGGCACGAGCAGCCGGTCCAGCGCGGCGAAGTAGCCGGGCCAGTACTCGGAGCCGACCGCTTCGATCATCTCGACGCTGATGATCGCGTCGTAGCCGCCCTCCGCGTGCCGGTAGTCGCGCAGCTGCACGTCGACGCGGTCGGTGAGCCCGGCGGCGGCGATGCGCTTCTCGGCGAGCTCCTTCTGCTCGGCGGACAGGGTGAGGGTGGTGACCTGCGCGCCCCGCGAGGCGGCGCGGATCGCGAGCGCGCCCCAGCCGGTGCCGATCTCCAGCAGCCGGGTTCCGGAGCGGACCCCGGCGAGGTCGAGGACCCGGTCCATCTTGGTGCGCTGCGCGTCGGCGAGGTCGTCGGTGCCGGGCGTGAACATCGCCGACGAGTAGGTCATGGTCTCGTCGAGGAACGCGGCGAACACGTCGTTGGACAGGTCGTAGTGCCGTTCGATGTTGCGCCGCGAGCCGCTGGTGGTGTTGCGCTCCGCACCCGGTTTGGGCGCGTCGACCCAGCGCCGCAGGGTCTGCAGCGGTGCGGGCACCAGGTTCGCGAGGCGTTCGGCGAACGGGGTGAGCAGCTCCGCCGGGTCCGGGCTGTCCCACTCCCCGGCCACGAACGACTCGCCGAACCCGATCTTCGAGTCGGCGCCGAGCCGGTGGAAGAACGCGGCCGGGTCGAGGATCCGCATCAGCGGCGAGCCCGGCCCGCCCGCGCCGATCCGCTCCCCGCCGGCGAGGGCGACGCGGACCGGCAGGTTCCGCACCGCGTACCGGAACAGCCGTTCGGCGAAGTGCGCGCGCACCGGCGAGTGCGGGGCGGGCCCGATCGAATCCCACGGTCCCAGTTGGGTGGCGGGTTGGACGGTGATGCTCATCGGATGCCTTCCTGATGCAGGTGGGGACGTCGGGGGACGATGCGGAACCCGCGCAGCCACAACGAGATCCCGTGCTTGCGGATCAGCGCGGACACCCGCTGCGGCACCAGCGGGCGGCGCAGCGCGGCCCGCACCACCGCGCGGGTGGTCGCGGGTTCGCGGACTCCGGTGAACACCGCGGTCAGCAGCGGCCGGTGCTCGTCGCGCAGCCGGATCCGCAGGTGCAGGCGTTCGCCGGGCGGGCGGACCCGCATCTCGTAGCGGCCGTGCTCCGGCAGGAACGGGGACACGTAGAACTCCTTGCCCACCTCGGCCCGACCGGATTCGTCGGGGTGCAGCAGGTAGGCGTGCCGTTCCCCGTAGGTGTTGTGCACTTCGGCGACGACGCAGCGCACCGAACCGTCGAGCCGGTGGCACCAGTACACGGTGATCGGGTTGAACACGTGCCCGAGGACGCGGGCGTGCGCCAGCATCAGCACCCGGCCACCGTCCAGCTCGACCCCGCGCAACGTCAGCCAGCGCTCCAGGTTCTGCCGGATGCCGCGCCGCGGGTCGCCCAGGTGGTCGCGCGCGTCGAACCGCGCCAGCGGGCGCAGCCACCACGGCAGCCGGGGCAGCGCGTCCAGGTCGACCAGCCACGTGTACAGCGGATGCCGGAACCGGTTCCCGGCGTCGCCGTGCCGGACGTGCACCACGTCCCCGTGGTACAGCGCCGGAACGGCCGCGGCGCTCACCAGCCCGCCCCGAACGCCTCGGCGGCGCGCACCCCGCTGGCGCAGCCGTCCTCGTGGAACCCCCACCCGTGGTAGGCGCCGGCGAAGCGGGTGCGCGCATCGCCCAGCTCGGGCAGGTGTCGTTGCGCCGCAACGGAATCGGGCGTGTAGATCGGGTGCCGGTAGTGCATCCGGGCCAGCGCCCGCTCCGGGCGGACCCGGCCCGCCGGGTTCAGCGTCACCAGGTAGTCCTCCGGTTCCGCCAGCCGCATCAACCGGTTCATGTCGTAGCTGACCAGCACGTGCCCCGGATCGGCGGCGCAGCTCGGCTTGTGGTGGTTCCACGACGCCCGCGCGCCCGCCGCGCGCGGCAGCACGCCCGCATCGGTGTGCAGCCACGTCTCGTTCTCCGAATAGCCGAACGCGCCCAGCACCTTCGCCTCCGCCGGAGTCGGATCGGCCAGCAGCGCCAGCGACTGGTCGGCGTGGCAGGCCAGCACCACCCGGTCCACCTCGTGCACCCGGTCCTGCGCGTCGCGGACCTCCACCCGGCCCGGGAACCGCGACACGGACCGCACCGGGGTGCTCACGTGCACCGCCGACAGCCGCTGCGCCGCGCGCGACACGTACTCGGCGGAACCACCCGAGACGGTGCGCCACGTCGGCGAACCGCCCACCGACAACATGCCGTGGTGGCGCAGGAACTCGAACAGGTAGCGCGCCGGGTACCGCTTGCTCACCTCGAAGTCCGCCGACCACACCGCGGACACCAGCGGCAGCGCGAAATGGTCCACGAAGTACCGCGAGAACCCCTGACTCCCCAGGAAATCGCCCAACGTCACCGAGTCCGCCGACTCGCCCGGCTCGTCCAGCAGCCGGTTCGCGGCCCGGTGGAACCGGACCACCTGCGCCAGCATCGCCAGGTAGCGCGGGCGCACCACATTGCCGCGCTGCGCGAACAACCCGTCGAGCCGCCGCGCCCCCGCGTACTCCAGGCCGCACCCGTCGCAGGACACGCTCATCGACATCTCGGTCTCCGCGGTCCGCACCCCCAGCTCCCCGAACAGCCGAAGCAGGTTCGGATAGGTGCGCTCGTTGTGCACGATGAACCCGCTGTCCACCGGCACCACGCGCCCGTCCGCGCTGCGCAACCGGTGCGTGTGCGCGTGCCCGCCCAGCCGGTCGTCGGCCTCGAACAGCAGCACCCGGTGGTTGCGCTGCAACAGGTACGCGGCGGTGAGCCCGGAAACCCCGGCGCCGACCACGGCCACGGTGCCGCTCATCGCAGCTCCTCCTCGACGATCAGTGCGCGGGCGAAACGCCTCGTCAGCGCCTCCCACTCGGTCCAGCGGCGCAGCATGGCGTGGCCCGCGCCGGGCACGCGCACGTACGTCAACGCAGGCGGGGTCGGCAGCTGCAGCGCGCGGCGCGCGAAATCGGCCGACTCGGCGGGCGAGGTGACCCGGTCGGCGTCGCCGTGCGCGATCAGCACCTCGCCGCCCGCGAGCTGCTCCACCGGCTCGCCCGGCTCCACCCACGGCGCCAGCGCGCACACCCCGCGCACCCGCTCCTCGCCCGCCAGCCGCAACGCGACCCGGCCGCCGAGCGAATGCCCGACCAGCAGCACCCGGGCGCCCGGGTGCTGCTCCTCGACGCGCCGCAACGCCCACCGGGCGTCGGCCAGCGCGTCCAGCCGCGGCTCGTTCCAGCCCCGGACCCGGTTGCGCAGCAACCACACGTGCACCGCGCTACCCGCCGCGGCCCGCCGCACCGACCGCGCCACCGCGTGCATCCGCTGGTAGGCGAGCTGATGGGTGCGCACCGGTTCGTCGCTGGTGGCGCGCCCGCCGTGCAGCACGAGGACCACCGTCCGCGGCTCGTCCGCGCGGGACCGCAGGACGCGCACCGACGGCCGCCGCTCGTGCCTCCCCGGCGGATCTCCGGGACGCTGCTGGATCTGCATGTCCCCGGTTCGGAACACCACCCGAACCGGTTTGGTCGATGTGCGTCGGATCACAACGACCGATCCGCGGGTGGCCGCGCTCCGAACGCACCGCAGCAGACCAAGGAAGGGGTTCGTGTGTCCGAACAGCGCAAGCCGCGCGGAGCGGCCCACCGGATCGAACGCGCCGTGCGCGACCTCATCGGCATCCCGCTGCCGGTGGGGCTCACCGCCTGGGACGGCAGCACCGCAGGACCCGAGGACGGGCCGCGCGTGGTGCTGCGCAACCGCCGCGCCCTGCGGCACGTGCTGTACCGGCCCGGGGAGCTCGGCCTCGCCCGCGCCTACGTCAGCGGTGACCTCGAAGTGCGCGGCGACCTCACCGACGGGCTCCGCCGCTGCTGGTCGGCGATCCGTGCGCAGCGCACCCGCGCGGTGCGGTTCGGTCCCGCGCAGTGGCGGCGGCTGCTGGGCGAAGCCGTCGCGCTCGGCGCCGTCGGACTCCGGCCCGCGCCGCCCGCCGGGGAGGCGAAGCTCGCGGGCAGGCTGCACAGCCGGTCAAGGGACCGCGCGGTGATCGCCCACCACTACGACACCGGCAACGAGTTCTACGAACTGCTGCTCGACCCCAGCATGGCCTACTCGTCCGGGTACTGGACGGGGGACGGCGCGGACTACGGGCTCGCCGAAGCGCAGCGGGACAAGCTCGACCTGATCTGCCGCAAGCTGCGGCTCGGCGACGGCGACCGGCTCCTCGACGTCGGCTGCGGCTGGGGATCGCTCATCCTGCACGCCGCCCTGCACCACGGGGTGCACGCCACCGGCGTCACCCTGTCGGCGCAGCAGGCCGCGCACATCCAGAGCCGCATCGACGAGCTCGGCCTCCGCGGGAAGGTCGACGTGCGGCTGCAGGACTACCGGGAGATCGACGGCGAACCGTTCGACGCCGTCGCCTCCGTCGAAATGGGCGAGCACGTCGGCGAAGCCCAGTACCCGGTGTACGCGGCCACCCTGCACCGCATGCTGCGGCCCGGTGGGAACCTGCTCATCCAGCAGATGTCCCGGGCGGGTGACGCCCCCGGTGGCGGCGCGTTCATCGAGGCCTACATCGCCGCCGACATGAGCATGGTGCCCATCGGCCGCACCCTCGACCACCTCGAACGCGCCGGGCTGGAGGTCCGCGACGTGCAGGCCATGCGCGAGCACTACACCCGCACCGTCGAAGAATGGGCGCGGACGCTCGACCGCGACCAGGAGCGGGCCGTCGCGCTGCTCGGAGCCGAACAGGTCCGCATCTGGCGGCTCTACCTCGCCGGTGGTGGACTCGCGTTCGAGGAGAACCGCATGGGCGTCAACCAGATCCTCGCCACCAAGACCACAGTGGACGGACGAGGTGCCGCCACCGCGCTCGCCGGAGCCGCCCGATGAACGCCTTCCTCGTCGCCCCCGCCGCGGCGCTGGCCACCGTGCTCGTCACCTACGGCATCGCCCGGTGGCGCAAGCGCTACGACACCATCGACTCGGTGTGGGGAGCCGGATTCGCGGTGATCGCGCTCTGCTGCGCGTTCACCGGAACCGGGTCCGCCGCCGGGTGGACCGCCACCGCGCTGACCGTCGTGTGGGGGGTGCGGCTGTCCACGCACCTGCACCACCGCAACTCCGGCAAGGCGGAGGACAGCCGCTACCAGGAGATGGCGCAGCGCTACGGCGAGCGGGTCGGACTGCTCATGTTCCTGCGCGTGTACCTGGTGCAGGGGCTCGTGATGTGGTTCGTGTCGCTGCCCGTGCAAGCCGCCATCGCCTTCCCCGGCGAGCTCGGAGTGCTCGGCTGGGCCGGGGTGGTGGTGTGGCTGCTCGGATTCGGCTTCGAGACCGTGGGCGACGCGCAGCTCAGCCGGTTCCGCGCCGACCCCGCCAACTCCGGGCGCGTCCTGGACCGCGGGCTGTGGCGGTACACCCGGCATCCCAACTACTTCGGGGACGCCTGCGTGTGGTGGGGGCTGTACCTGCTGGCCTGCCACAGCTGGGTCGGGGCGGCGACGCTGCTCTCGCCGCTCGTCATGACCTGGCTGCTCGCGCGCGGCACCGGGAAACCGCTGCTGGAGAAGGGGATGCGGGAACGGCGGCCCGCGTACGCCGACTACGTGGAGCGCACCAGCGGGTTCCTGCCGTTGCCGCCTCGGCGGTGATGGTGGGGGCGGGGGCCGGGGTTCTGGTGAGTGCGGGGCTGCGGTGTGAACCTGGATCCGCCGCGGTGAGTTCGGGTCTGCGGTGCGCCCGGACCTGCGGTGCGCCCAGGCCGGGACACCGAGGCTCCGGTAACCCGGGCCGGGGGCCTGGGGCGAGCCTGCCGTGAACCCGAGCGGAGGTCACCCGAGCGCGGTCAGTCCAGGTGGTGCAACGCCGCCGCCACCAGGGTCTCCACCCCGGCCGACAGGGTCGGGTGCAGCTGCGGGGCGAACTGCGGCGAATGGTTCGACGGCACGTCCTGCTCCGCCGTACCCGCCTCCGACGCGGCCGCGAAGCGCTCCGCGTCCACCCCGCCGACGAACCAGAACACCGACGGCGCCCCGCACGCCGCACCGAACACTCCGAAGTCCTCGCTGCCCGTCACCACCGGCGCCGGATGCACTCGCCGCTCACCGAAGACCTCGCGGAACCGGGCCGTCAACGACTCCGTGGCCGCCTCGTCGTTCACCGTCGCCGGGTAGGAATCGACCTCCGTGAACTCCGGTTCGCGCGGAGCGCCCGCGGCCGCCGCCTCCGCGCGCACGATCCTGCGCACGGCCTCGTGCACCCGGGTCCGCACCGGCTCCGCGAACGACCTGATGCTCAGCTGCAACTCCGCCTCGTCCGGGATCACGTTGTCCTTGCTGCCCGCGTTCAGCGCGCCCACCGTCACCACCGCCGACTCCGTCGCCGCCACCTCGCGCGACACGATCGTCTGCAGCCGCAGCACCGTCGCCGCCGCCAGCACCACCGGATCCACCGTCGTCTCCGGTCGCGAACCGTGGCCGCCGCGGCCGAACATCCGCACGTGCACCGAATCGCTCGCCGACATCGTCAACCCCGGGCGGGTGAACACGTGGCCCGCGGGCATCGGACCGACGTGCTGGCCCAGCACCACGTCCGGCGTGCCGAACCGGTCGAACACGCCGTCCGCCACCATCGCCTGCGCGCCGCCGCCGTGCTCCTCCGCCGGCTGCAGCACGAACAGGACCGTGCCCGACCACTCCTCCCGGCGGCCCGCCAGCACTCGCGCCGCGCCCAGCAGCCACGTCACGTGCATGTCGTGGCCGCAGGCGTGCGCCACCGGCACCCCGTCGTCGGTGACCTCCGTGCTCGCGTACTCCAAGCCCGTCTGCTCCCGCAGCGGCAACCCGTCCATGTCGGCGCGCAGCAGCACCGTCGGACCGTCGCCACTGCGCAGCACGCCCACCACGCCGGTGCCGCCGATGCCCGTGGTCACCTCGCAACCCGCCGCGCGCAGCGCCCGCGCGCCCACCTCGGCGGTGCGGTGCTCCGCGAACGCCAGCTCCGGGTGGCGGTGCAGGTCCAGGTAGCAGTGCTCCAGTTCGGGCAGTGCTTTCGCCAGCTCGGGGAACGGACCCGCGGTCATGCATCGACTCCCTCGCGTTCGGTCACCGCGAACGACCCGCCGCGGCGTCAACACCGTCCCCCGCCACGACGGCCGTGGCCAGCCGGGGCGGTGCGACCAGCTCATCACCGGCACCCCCGACCCCACCACCGGATGTGAGTGAACGGACCGTTCGTCCAGCTCTACTGGACGAACGGTCCGTTCACTCGGGATCCGCGGTGGCCGGCCGGTTCCGGTGGCGGTGCCGGGGGCCGCCGTCGGTTCGTTCCCGCCCTCTCGGTGGATGGCGGGAGTGAACGGACCGTTCGTCCCATCCGGTCGGACGAACGGTCCGTTCACTCGGTTTCGGGTGCGGTGGGTGCCGTGCCGGGACGGGCGTTCCGGCATTCGGCGGATCTTCGCGGTGCGACGGCCCGGCGATGGCGGGCGAAACGGACATTAGGGCAAGATCGGATGCGGGGTGAGGGCTCGTATGATGATCTTGAAACGACTGGGAGGTCGCGTTGGTGTTCAAGAAGATGCTGCGGGCGTTCGGAATCGGCGGCCCCACCGTCGACACGGTGTTCTCCGAACCGCACGTCCAGCCGGGCTCGACCCTCTCCGGTGAGGTCCGCGTCACCGGAGACGACGAAGTCGACATCGAGCGGATCGTCCTCACCTTCGAAGCCCGCGCCGAGGTGGAGCGCGGCGACGAGCAGCACGACGCCACCATCGAGTTCCTGCAGGTCGTCGTCGCGGAGGGTTTCCACGTCAGCGACGGGGAGCACAAGGTGATCCCGTTCGCGATCCCCGTCCCCGCCGAGATCCCGATCAACGTCGTCGACGGCACCCAGCTCCCCGGAGTCGAACTCGGGGTGCGCACCGAACTGGTCGTCGCGAAGAGCGCGGACAAGGGTGATCTGGACGGGCTGTTCGTGGTCCCGCTGCCCTCGCAGTCCAGGGTGCTCGACGCGTTCGGCGCGCTCGGCTTCCAGTTCAAGTCGACCGACGTGGAGATCGGGCGGCTGCACGGCATCGACCAGCAGCTGCCGATGTTCCAGGAGATCGAGTTCTTCGCACCCGAACAGTACCGGGACCGCATCAACGAGGTCGAGCTGACCTTCGTCGCCGATGCCGAGGGCCTGCACGTCGTGCTCGAAGCCGACCGCCGCGGCGGGCCGTTCCGCTCCGGCGAGGACGCGTTCGGGAGGTTCCGCCGCAGCCACGGCGAAGCCGAGCAGACCGACTGGGTCGCGGAGGTGACCCGCTGGCTCGAGGAGGCCGCCCAGCGCGGCGGCATGTTCGGCGGTGGCCACCCCGAGCAGCACGAGCACTACGAGGAGCAGCGCAGCGGTCCGGGCTGGGGCGGCGTCGCGGCAGGGGCCGCGCTGGGAGCGGGCGCAGGCGTCCTCGGCGGCATGGCGCTGGGCGAGGTGCTCGACGACGACGGCGAGGGCGAAGAGGACTGAGCTCGGGTGGAGTGAACGGACCGTTCGTCCAACTAGACGGGACGAACGGTCCGTTCACCCACGTACCTCCGGGCAGGTGGGCGCGGGCCGGCGCCGACACGCCTCCCCGCCCACCGCCACACCGAGTCCGGAGCGAACGGACCGTTCGTCTCGCTGGATCGGACGAACGGTCCGTTCACTCAGATCACGCGGTCGCGGTGATCGGCATCGCTGCGGCCCCCGGAGGCGGCTTCGGGCATGAGTGAACGGACCGTTCGCCCAACTAGACGGGACGAACGGTCCGTTCACTCATGCGCAGGGGCGGCGGGTCAGAACTCCCGCCCCGTCAACATCCGCGTCAACGCGGCCAGCTCCGCGGCAGGCCCCGGGTCGAGGGCGGCCGCGTCGAGGTGGTGCAGCGCCTCGGCCTCCAACGTGGCGATGTGCCCGCGGCTCCACTCCCGCGCCCCGGAGTCCGACACCAGCCGCGCCGCCCGCACCGCGTCCTGGTCGGACATCTCCCGCGAGTACAGCTCGCCGAGCTCCCGCCCGGCGGCCGTCCCGGAGTTCAACGCGGCCACCACGGGCAGCGACTTCTTCCGGTTCCGCAGGTCGGAGTGCACCGGTTTCCCGGTCACCACCGGATCCCCCCAGATGCCGAGGATGTCGTCGACCAGCTGGAACGCCAGGCCGAGCCGGTAGCCGAACCGCCGCAGGTGCTCCACCCGTTCCGGCCCGGCACCGCCGAAGAACCCGCCGAGCGCGCAGCTGCACCCGAGCAGCGCCCCCGTCTTCGCCCCGACCATCGTGAGGCACTCGGGCAGCGCCACATCGGTGCGCCGTTCGAACGACATGTCGGAGCTCTGCCCGTCCACCAGGTCGAGCACGGTGGCGTTGAGCTCCTTCAACCCGGCGAGCGACGCCGGATGCCCGCTGCTGGTGAGCACCTCCGCGGCGAGCGTCAGCAGCGCGTCCCCGGCGAGGATCGCCGGACCGGACCCGAACACCCGCCAGGCGGTGGGCCGGTGCCGCCGGGTGAGGTCACCGTCCATCACGTCGTCGTGCAGCAGCGAGAAGTTGTGCACCAGCTCCACGGCGACCGCCGCGGGCAGCACCTGCCGCGTCTCGGCGCCGACGCCCCGCCCGGTGAGCAGCACCAGGGTGGGCCGGATCGCCTTGCCCTGGTCCTCGTCGACCGGTGCACCGTGCTCATCGCTCCAGCCGAAGTGGTGCCCGACGATGCGCTGCATCGACTCCGGCAGCGATCCGACCGCGGCGCGCAGCGCCGGATCGAGCAGCTCCCGGCCGGTGCGCAGCGTGTCGGCCACCGTCCGTCGTGCCTCGTCCACATGTGCGGTCATCTGCGCGGCTCTCCTTCACCGGGTGGTCTCGACGTGTTCGAGCACGCCGAGCGCGTCGGGGACCAGCACCGCCGCCGAGTAGTAGGTGCTGACCAGGTAGGACGTCACGGCGTGCTCGTCCAGCCCCATGAACCGCACGTTCAGCCCGGGTTCGTGCTCGTCGGGGATGCCGGTCTGGCGCAACCCGACGACGCCGTTGTCGTCGGCGCCGGTGCGCATCGCGAGGATCGACGTGGTGCCGGCCTCGGAGATGGGGATCTTGTTGCTGGGCAGCATCGGCACCCCGCGCCACCCGGTGACCCTGGTGCCTTCGACCTCCACCATGTCGGGGAGCACGCCGCGCCGGTTGCACTCGCGGCGGAACGCGGCGATGGCCCGGGGATGCGCCAGCACCAGCCGGGTCTTGCGCCGCTTGGAGAGGAGTTCGTCGAGGTCGTCGGGGGTGGGTGGGCCGGTGCGGGTGTGGATGCGTTGGGAGAGGTCTGCGTTGTGGAGGAGTCCGAAGTCGGGGTTGTTGAGCAGGTCGTGTTCTTGGCGTTCGCGGAGTGCTTCGATGGTGAGCCGCAGCTGCTGCTCGGTCTGGTCCATCGGCGTGCTGTACAGGTCGGACACCCGGCTGTGCACGCGCAGCACCGCTTGGGCGACGGCCAGTTCGTACTCGCGTGGCGAGGTCTCGTAGTCGACGAACGTCCCGCCCAGCATCGCTTCCCCGCTGTGCCCGGAGTGGATGCCGATCTCGGCTTCGCCGTGCTTGTTCTGCGTCTTCACCGGACGCGACCGCACCTCGTCGAGGTGGGCGCGCAGCCCGTCGGCCCGGCCCGCGGTCTCGGCCAGGACGTCGCCGCGCAGCTCCAGCACCGTGCACGGCGTGGCGGTCTTCACGGTGTTCGGCCACCGCGATTCCGGGTCGAGGAGCAGCCCGGAACCGGCGTGGTCCCCGTCGGCGAGGATGCCGAGCACCGCGTCGTCGCCGTACTCGCCGCGGGTCAGCTTGTGCGCTTTCCCGTGCGCCAGCAGCAGGATCCGGTCCACGGGTGCGCCCGCTTCGGCGAGGACCGCGCCGGCCTCGTACTCGCGTTGCACGAACCGGTCGGCGAGCGCACCGAGCACCGCGGCGTCGTCGAACTCGCGCAGCGCGGGCAGTTCCCGCAGTTCCTGCGGCACCACCTGCACGTGCTTCCCGGTGCTGACGAACGTGATGCGCCCGTCGCCGAGGGTGTAGGTCAACCGGCGGTTCACCCGGAAGGTGCCGGAGCTCGCCTCCACCCACGGCAGGGTGCGTTGCAGCCAGCGGGACGTGATGCCCTGCATCTGCGGCGGGGTCTTCGTCGTGGTCGACAGGTTCCGCGCCGCGTCGGTGCCCAGGCTGAGCGCGGGGCGAGTGCCGGAACCCGCGTCCGTGGGGTCCTCGGTGTGGGTCTCGCGGGTCATGCAGTCACCAATCCCGTTGTCGTTGCTGGAAGAACCGGGCCGGGAGGCGGCCCGGGGTACTAGCCGGGCGCCCGGCGCAGGAAGCGCTCGTCCGGACGCCCGGGTCGGCCGAGCGCGCGGCGCACCCGGCGCGGCCGGTCTCCGGTGCCCGCGTAGCGGCCGGTGACCGAGACCCACCGCAGCTCGCCCGCCATCCACTGCTGCATGCCGCGCACGTAGCGCTCCAGCCGTGCGCAGCAGGCCGCATCGAGGTCGAATTCGCCGCTGAGCGCGGGAAGTTCCCAGTGCGCGACCGACTCGAACCGCCGCAGCCGCGCCGTGCACAGGTCGTCGGTGAGCGACACCGCCTGCTGCGGCCGGCAGCCGAGGAACGCCGCCACCGCCGCCACCACGTTCGGCGCCCGCGTCGTGCCGGGAGCCGCCCGGTACCGGAACAGGTCGTGGCGCAGGGCGCTGACTTCGGCGAACGTCTCGACCAGCACTCGCATCGGGGTGGCGGTGAACAGCTCGGCGGGCAGGTCTTCGGCGTGCCGGTGCCGCAGCAGCGCGGCGGTGAACTCGGCGCCGCAGCTGCGCCGCCGGGACGCGAGCAGCACCAGCGGATCGGGCGTCTCCGGCCCGTGCACCTCGGCGAGGCGGTGGTCGAACCGTTCCGCGAGCCGCACCGCGAATTCGCGGCGTCGCCGCGGTTCCAGGCCGCCGGTGGTGCGACGCCACAGGTCCAGCAGCGCCCGCTCCCACGGTTCCCGCGGTTCCGGTGCACGGCGGAGCAGTTCCGCGAGCCGGTCCCGGAATCCGGTGGTGCGTGCGAGCAGGTGGTCGTCGGCGTACCAGGACCACACCTGCCAGTCGGCGGCCGCGTCCAATTCGTCCGCCGCCGCATCGGGTTCGGTCAGCGCCGCCAGCAGCGCGTAGTCCGCGGCGTCGAACGCGGCGGCCGTCCACGGCTTGACGCCGTGCAGCAGACCGTGCTCCCGGGCCCACTCGCGGGTGTGCCGCCGGGCCGCGTCCAGCCCCGGGTTCCGCCGGGTGTCGAAGGGCATGAAGAACTCGGGCAGCCGCACCTGGTTCGAGGTGCGCCGCGATGCCGGTCGCGGTGGCCCGGCCGTCGGCACAACGGTGTCCGGCCGGCACGCCAGCAGGCCAGCGGACCAGTCCCGCAGGCCTTGGACGTAGCGCAGCACCGCGTCGCGCTCCGCCCCGTCCGCGCATTCCGCCAGCAGCGCGGGAAGTTCCGACCCGGTGAGCTCCTCGAACCGGTGCGCGCGCCACGCCAGCAGGTCCTCGAGCATCGCCAGCGCGCGCGCCCGCGACTGCCCGAAGTGCCGCTGCAGCACCACGACGCTGTCGGAGAGCTCGGCCCGCGGCTCTTCCGGAGCACCGGCGCGCCGGGTGCGCAGCAGCACCACGTCGCAGAACGCGTCGTGCACCGCGCGGAACTCGGCACTGCCCGCGACCTGCCGCGGAATCCGCACCCGCAACCCGTAGGCCACCAGCCGCGCCGCCCACGGGCCGGGACCGCTGGTGCGGCCCGCGCCCAAGTGGTCGATCGGGTTGGGCACCCGGGACACCGCCGTCCCCGCCGATTCGGCGGCCTGCCCGCGCAGCAGGTCGATCAGCGCGGCATCGACCTGCCGCCGCCACGACGGCGCCACCCGCGCACGCAGGTCGCGCAACGCCCTGCCGACGGGATCGGCGGCGTCCCGGGATTCGGCCGCACCGGTCACGACCTCGTGCAGCCCCGCCACGTAGCGCTCGGCCACCGCACCCGAGCAGCGCCGGACGTGCCCGCGCACCGCCGCCGCCCACACCTCGAAACAGGCGATCAGCGCCAGCTCCGCGCCGGGCACGTCGGGATGGGTCCAGGCGGCGAGCAGCACCTGGTCCCGCACGGCGGCCGCGGTCACCCCGGAACCGGTGGCGTCCGGCGGGTGCGCCACCGGGCCCGGGGATTCCCGACCCGGAGCGCACCCGACCGGGTCTGCGCCGGCAGAGTGCGGGGAGCTCGGGTTCCCCGCGTCCGCGTTCCGGCGAGGACCGGATAAGTCCTCATCGGACGTCAGCAGGCCCTGGTCCCGCGCCCACCGTGCGGTGAGCGCGTGCGCGCGATCCACGTGCGGGTTCAGCCGTGCACCGCACGGTGCACCGGTGCCGGGGATCTCCAAGGCCCGCATCCCGGGTCAGCCCTCGCGCCCGATCTCGACGTGCTCCAGCACGCCGAGCGCATCCGGGACCAGGACCGCGGCCGAGTAGTAGGTGCTGACCAGGTACGAGATGACGGCGCTCTCGTTGATGCCCATGAACCGCACCGACAGGCCCGGCTGGTACTCGTCCGGGATGCCGGTCTGGTGCAGGCCGACCACGCCCTGGTTCTGCTCCCCGGCGCGCAGCAGCATGATCGAGGTGGTGCGGGTGTCCGACACGCCGATCTTGTTGCTCGGCAGCAGCGGGACGCCCCGCCACGCCGGGACCTGGTGGCCCTGGAAGTCCACGTTCTGCGGGTACAGCCCCCGCTTGCTGCACTCCCGGCCGAACGCGGCGATCGCCCGCGGGTGCGCCAGGAAGAACGTCGGCTCCTTCCACACCGTGGAGAGGAGTTCGTCGAGGTCGTCGGGGGTGGGTGGGCCGGTGCGGGTGTGGATGCGTTGGGAGAGGTCTGCGTTGTGGAGGAGGCCGAAGTCGGGGTTGTTGAGCAGGTCGTGTTCTTGGCGTTCGCGGAGTGCTTCGATGGTGAGCCGCAGCTGCTGCTCGGTCTGGTTCATCGGCTGGTTGTAGAGATCCGCGACGCGGCTGTGCACGCGCAGCACGGTCTGGGCGACGCTGAGCTCGTACTCGCGGGGGCTGAGCTCGTAGTCCACGTAGGTGCCGCCGAGCACGGGCTCGCCGCTGTGCCCGGAGTGGATGTCGATCTCGGCTTCGCCGTGCTCGTTCTGCGGTTTGCCGGTGGACGTGTCGACGCCCGCGAGGTGCTGGCGCAGCGGCTCGGCCGCGTTCATCTCCTGCAGGCTCTGGTGCCGCAGCGCCAGCACGGTGCCGGAGGTGACGGCCTTGATGGTGTGGCCCCAGGTGCCGTCCGCGTTGAGCAGCGCGGACTCGCCGAAGTACTCGCCGTTGGCGAGGACGCCGAGCACCGTGTCGTCGCCGTACTCGCCGCGGCCGAGCTTGTTCACCTTGCCGTGCGCCAGCAGGAAGACCTGGTCCACCGGCTGCCCGGCCTCGACGAGGACGTCGCCGGGCTCGAAGTTCTGCTGGACGAACCGGTCGGCGAGCGCGCCGAGCACCGACTCGTCGTCGAAGTCGCGCAGCAGCGGCAGTTCGCGCAGCTCCTGCGGGATGACGCGGACGTCGGCGCCGGTGTTGGTGAAGGTCACCCGTCCGTCGCCCAACGTGTAGGTGAGCCTGCGGTTGACCCGGTAGGTCCCGCCGGTCGCCTGCACCCACGGCAGCATCCGCAGCAGCCACCGCGAGGTGATGCCCTGCATCTGCGGTGGGGTCTTGGTCGTCGTCGCGAGGTTCCGCGCGGCGGCCGTGCCCAGGCTCAGCTGCGGCCGCTCGTTCTCGTCGACACCCGAATCCGCCACGGTCACGACGTACACCACCTAATCTTTCGTTCGAGTTCTGGGAAAAGCGCCCGAATGCTCCGGTGGAGCGGGCGTGCTCGACCGCGGCGGGCATCGCTGGCCGCCGTGCCGGTGCGTTCGGACGACCCGGCCCGGTCGGGACGCGGGGTCGCCGATCAGCCGGTTCGAGGGGAACAGGCTGATTCTTCGACTGGTTTTGCTTGGGTTTTCCGCTTGGTTTTCGCGTGAATGGAAAGACGCCGACGTGGAAACCGGGCATCGGCTAATTACGTGCTCATTTCCTGGCGGAGAAGACGCTAGCACCGCCGGATGGGGCCGTACAGTCACCCGAAGGTGCTAAGGATGGCTGCTCCAGTGGCGGGCGGGACTCATGTCACCGACGATCACTCGTTCCGCCTATTGCGATCACAGGAAGTAGTTGCAGTTGGAATCAGTACGGCGCTTTCTGGTCGTTCCGCGAACGGATACCCCCGTTTTCCCGCGGGTGGGATTCACGCAGTGCGCGACGTGCTGCTCCGGCCGGGCGAAGTGCGGGGCGGTCGGTGGGAACCCGTTGCGGACTGCTTGGATCGATGCAGTAGCGTTCACGATAAACCCGGCCTTGTCGAGGCGAATTCGGCATTCCTGAAACAATCCCGAAAGGCGTCGTGCGGTGCTGGGCGGGGAACGGTGTGGCGATCAGAACGGGGTGGTCTCGCGACCGGCTTCGCGCGCGCGTCCGCGCTGCCGGCCGGGGGAAGGAGGAGGTCCGGATGCGGTGGAACCTGCGGCTGGCTGCGGCCAACCGGGGCATATGGAAAGCCGGTGACCTGCAGCGCAGGCTCGCCGAACGGGGAATGGTGATCTCCGCGGGCAAGATGTCCGCGCTGTGGTCCGGGCAGCCCGGGAGCGTGAAGCTCGCCGACCTGGACGTGCTCTGCGTCGTCCTCGACTGCGGAGTCGACGAGCTGCTCATTCCGCAGCCCGAGCAGGTCCGGGTCGTCGACGGGGCCGGTGGCGCCGGGGCCGGGTGAGCGCCTGGATCCGGATCGGTCGCCGGGTCCTCCTTCGCCGATCGCGGCGGGTTCCCTTCTTCGCGGATGAGCCGGGCGAAGCGCCGTGATGATTCCGGGGCGTGCGCCTCGCAAAGTCGAATCGCATTGTTCCGGATATTTCGGATCTCGGCCGTTGTGCGGATTTCCACCCGAGGGCGGGTGACCGGCGTTCCAGTGACTCAGCGTGGAGGGCGGACCGGGGTTCCGGTGGTGCTTCTCCGCGCGGGTCGAAGTGCGTTCTCCGGTCGAAAGTCCCGGGCTCCGCGCGTCCAAAATGGACTTGCGATGCCGGTGCCGACTTCCGGATCGGGGTCCGCCCGTTCTCGGCGGCGGTACCGTCCGGTTCAGCTGCGGAGCGTCAGGGTAAGAGGCAAGATCCACCCGATCGGGTAGTGGATTCTGATCGATCGAGCGGCATTTCGGCGGAACGTTTCCCGGGGGACAGCCGGATCGCTATCAGTGGGGACTTCGACGAGATCAGGAGGAGTTCGATGCTGGGGTTCGGAAAACAGGTTCACCGGGGAGCGGGCAGGTGGGCGGGCGCCGTGCCGCGCCCGCAGGCGCCACGCCGCAGGCGAGCGCTGCTCTCGCTGTGCTGCGGATTGGCCGTCGTGCTCGTGCCCGCCGCGCCGGTCCATGCGGCACCCGCCCCCGACCGGCCGGAACCGTGCACCGGAGTGCACGCCGGTGACGAGCGCTGGGGTCCGGCGGTGCTGCCCCGGCCGTGGCAGGAACCCGTCGGACCGCTGCTGACCGGCTACTCGCGCAGCGGGAACCTCGCACCCGACCGGTTCCTCGCCGAGTACTGGGACCCCGACGCGGGCAGCTGGAAGTACCCGCCGCAGGACGGGTTCGAGACGCGCCCCGACGGGCGCGCCGACAAGGACGTCGAAACCCTCGACGTCGGTGACGAACTCGACCGCTTCGGGTCCGAGTACGGTTCCTTCCTCGCGCCGGCCGGCGACGACTACGCCGAACGTTCGCTGCCACCGCAGAGCCTCACCACGCGGGAACCCGGATTCCCCTGCGGATACCACCGCTACGAGGTGGCACGGCCCTTCACCGTGTGGGAAGGACCCATCGCCGCCTGGTTCGCCCAGCCCGGCGGCGGCACGCAGATCCTGCTCGATCCCGCGCTCCTCCAGCCGGGCGAAGGGCAGCGGCTGAACGTCCGGTGGTTGCTCTCCAACGGCTACCTCAAGCCCGCCGACGATCTACGGTAGTCGGATGGACCGCCGCGAACTGTTCACCCTCCTGCGCGGATCGGGTGTGGCCGAGAGCGAGCTGTGGATCGAGGGCGTGCACGAGCCCCGCATACCGCCCACCGAATTCCTGTTCCTGCGCAAGGGAACGCAGGGCTGGGACACCGGTGTCGCCGAACGCGGCGTGTGGCACGTCATCGCCACCTCGCCGGACGAGGACACGGCATGCGCCCGCCTACTACGCCTAGCCCAACCCTGACCGGAACCGAGTGAACGGACCGTTTGCTCGACTAGATGGGACGAACGGTCCGTTCACTCCAGAACTCGGCTTGCGCCGGGTGCGGGGAGCTGCGCTTCGGCGCGGAGCCCACCCCGGGTGCACGACGCTCAGGGGCGGTCGAGTGAACGGACCGTTCGTCCAGCTGAATTGGACGAGCGGTCCGTTCACTTCGGGACAGCAGCAGGCCGCCGCGCGTGCAGGGAACGCGCGGCGGTGATGCGGAGATGGTCGATAGCGTTCGGTGCGCAGACACCGGGCCCTGCGGTGTCGGCGCCGCAGGATTCGGCGCCTTGCCCGGAGTCGGTGGCGGGCTTGGCGCAGCAGGTCGGTACGGCAGGCAGCTTCGACGCAGGTGGTGGAGGGGGAGGGCGGTCAGCGGCGTTCGGGCCGGTGCGGAACGGCGGTCACCTGCGGACGTGGACGTTGTCGGGCGACCTGGTACGAGCGCCGGAGCTCGTCCAGGACGGCCACCGGGTTCGAGCGGATGTGCTTCGGGAGCGTGTGCACGACGACGACCCCCGCGGCGGTCATGAGCGTGTGGCGCCGCACCGTGTTCTCGTAGCCGGCCGGTCTCAAGTGGAAGTTGAGGGAGTCGATCTGCCAAGCGAGCCCGACCTCGTCGATCCAGCCGTCGGGGACGCCCAGCAGTTTCCCGTCGGGTCCGAGCAGCCGGACGTTCCACTGCATGCTGGGCAACCCTGCTTTCCGCGCCAACCGGTAGGCCCACGCCTCGGCGGGGGAGTGGACGTTGGCTTCCATTTCTTCGAGCACGACGCGGCAGCGGGCGATCCCCCGCCTCGATCCGGCTCGCACCTCGGCGGCGAGCGCCCCGGCCGTGACCATTCCGCGCTGCACGGCCTCGGCCAGCAGCGCACGAACCTGGTCCAGGGTCGGCAGTCGGCGTGCCGCGTCGAGTAGTGCCCGGACGAGAGGATCGACCCGGAATCCGTTTTGAGATGCCGGCACCGGCAAGCGGGTGGTCCGCTCGATTTCGACGAATCCTTTGCTGGCGCGTTTGCGAGATTCCGGGATGAGCATGTGCACTTCTTCCGTATCGGGGAACTGCGTCATCCCGTGCAGCCGGCACGCGGCGATACCGGTGATCATCGCTCCGGTTCCTGCGTACTGGATCGCGGCGTCCAGGTGCTGTTCACGGGTGGGGGTACCGGAGGACAGCATGATGATCCCGGGGAGCAGTCGTTTCCACGGGCCGCCGATCGACGCCCGGTGGTAGACCGTCGATCTCGGTACGCCGAGTTCATCGAGAGCGCGCGCCGTGATCACGCCGTAGGTGGCTGCGGTGGCCACCCCGTCCCAGTCGGCGATCGTTCTCCTCGGCATGACTCCACGATGACCGTTCGATTCACTTCGGCGCCACATCGATTTCAAGATCTGTGGATGAATCGACGACCTGTGGACAACTCCACGACTCGTGGCGGAGTGAACGGACCGTTCTTCCAGCTAGATCGAGCGAAGAGTCCGTTCACTTCATGGAGATGTGGCGTGTCCGTGCGCTGATGTGATGACTGGAATGGAGTCGCGGCCACGTCTTCTTGAGTGAACGGACCGTTCGTCCAGGTAGATCGGATGAACGGTCCGTTCACTCCAGCTGGGTGGGGGCGTGGCTCGGGTGCGGGCGATCACCTCCTGCCGAACCGCCCGCACCCACCCCGGGCGTACCGTGACCTGCGGAAGGGGTGAGGGATGCGAACGACGACATCACACCGGAAGCTGGCGGCCGTCTCCGCGCTGGCGGCGCTGGCGTTGACCGGGTGCGCCGGTTACCGGACCGACCCCGGAGTGCAGCACCACGCGCCGAGCGTGTCCAGGCAGGACGTCATCACCAAGATCGGGTTCGTGACGCAGGACGAGTGCTACACGCGTGCTGCTGAGCACGGCACCGTGCGCTGCGAGCGCTACTTGGCGCAGGTGCGCAACATCGCGCTCAGCGCCACCGACTCGATCGAGAACCCGCCGGAGATCACCGGCCCAGCGCACGCGTTGCAGCAGCGGGTGACCGAGCTGTCGGGACGAGGGTGCTTCCCGCCGCAGCCCGGCACCGAGCAGGACTGCACCCGCCTCCTCGTAGCCGTCGACTCGGCGCTGGACGACCTCCGCACCGCGCTCGTCGCCGCCCCTCCAGGGTGAGACAAGATCACTCTCCGTTGAGGAAATCCCTGGCATAGCGCACAAATCGGTGCTTTCCGCGACCGCTTCACCACACGCGGAGCGGCGGGTTGATACTGCGGTGGTGACGAGTTCGGTACGAGTGGGAGTGGACATCCGCCCGTTCCGCGCCTGGGTACTCGCGCCCGAGCGGCTGCGCGGTCTCGCCGACCGCCACGCCACGCCGTGGGATCGCGTGGACGTCGAGAACTCGGTGCGGTTGCTGGACGAGTGGAAGCGCCTCGAGGTCCTCGCCCGCGAGGAACGTCCCGCCATGTACGTCTACGAGCAGGTCGGCCCGCTGGGCGTGCAACGCGGCGTGATCTCCGCGGTGCACTTGGACAGCAGGCTGTTGCCGCACGAGGACATCGCTCCCGCGCACACCGATGCCATGGTCGAGCTGATGCGCGAGGGCCGGATGAGCATGCCGCCGATCCTGCTCGGATACGGCGGAACCGACCGCACTGCCGAACAGCTGGACGCCGCCACCCGGCAACGGCCGTTGACGGAATTGCGCACCCCGGACGGTCAGCAGCACCGGGTGTGGCGGCTCGGCGAACGGTCCACCTGCGGCGAGATCATCGATGCGCTGCACGAGCGGTCTGCGCTGATCGCGGACGGGCACCACCGCCACGTCGCCGCTCGCCGGTTCCGGCGCGAAGTGCACGCGGCCGGCTACGGGCGCGGTCCCTGGGACTACATCCCCGCGCTGCTCGTCGACACCAAGCGCAGTCCGCTGCGGTTGCGGCCGGTGCACCGGGTGTTGCCGCACGCCGATCCGTGGAAGGCGCTTGCCGCCGCGCAGCAGTGGTTCCAGATCACGGCGTTGAGCGGGCCGCTCGAGGAGTGGCTCGACGTGCTGCGGGCGCGGTCGTACCACGGTGCCGCGTTCATCGTCGCCACGTCGGACCGCGCCTTTCTGCTGGATCGCCCCAACGCCGAATTCCTGCAGGGGCCGTGTGCGCGGTTCCCGGAGTCGTTGCGCGCGATGCACATCTCGGTGCTGCAGGCGTACCTCGACGCGGTGGCGGAGTCACCGGTGCTCTACGAGCCGAGCGCGCCGCGGGCGTTGCACGCGGTGCGGGAACTCGGTGGCATCGCGGCGATCGCATTTCCGCCGAGCCGGATGGACCTGTCGGCGGCAGCGGCGACCGGTGTTCGCCTGCCGGTGAAGTCGACGGCGTTCGGCCCCGACCCGCATCCCGCCCTGGTGCTCCGCGCGTTGCCGAGCCCGCGGCGCCCGTGAACGAGCCCGTCGAAGACGCCGGCCCGCGTTCGAGCGAGTGAACGGACCGTTCGTCCCGATAGATCGGGCGAACGGTCCGTTCACTCGCCCCCGTCGCGGTGGAGCCTCGTCGGGCTCGTCCACCCGTCGTCGAACCGGGTTGAAGTGAACGGACCGTTCGCCCAATCAGATGGGACGAACGGTCCGTTCACTCCGATGCAGTTGGGGTGGTGGGGTGGAAGTTGCGGAGCCGCAAGCTGTTCGCCGCCACGAACGCCGAGGAGAAGCCCATCGCGGCGCCGGCGATCATCGGGTTGAGCAGGCCTGCCGCGGCCAGCGGGATGGCGGCGACGTTGTAGGCGAACGCCCAGAACAGGTTGCCCTTGATGGTGCGCAGCGTCGCGCGGGACAACCGGATGGCGTCGACGGCGGCGCGGAGGTCGCCGCGGACGAGGGTGAGGTCGGAGGCTTCGATGGCCACGTCGGTCCCGGTGCCCATCGCGAGCCCCAGGTCGGCCTGCGCGAGGGCGGCGGCGTCGTTGATGCCGTCGCCGACCATCGCGACGGCCCGTCCTTCGCCCTGCAGCCGGCTGATCACGGCGGCCTTGTCCTGCGGCAGCACTTCGGCGATGACCTCGTCGATGCCGACGTCGGCGGCGACGGCGACGGCCACGGCCCGGTTGTCGCCGGTGAGCAGCACGGGCCGCAGCCCGAGGTCGCGGAGGCCGCGGACGGCTTCGGCGGAGGTGGGTTTCACGGTGTCGGCGACGTCGAGCACGGCCCGCGCGGATCCGTCCCAGGCGAGGACGACGGCGGTGCGCCCTGCGCTCTCGGCGGCGGCCTTCGCGTCGCGCAGCGGAGCGGGCAGTTCGCCGGAGAAGATCCGGCCGATGCTGACGCGGTGCCCGTCGACGGTGGCCTGCACGCCGAGTCCTTCGACGTTGCCGAAGTCGGTGGCCGCGGGGAGTTCTCCGACGCGGTCGGCGGCACCGCGGGCGATGGCGCGGGCGATGGGGTGTTCGGAGCCGTGCTCGGCGGCTCCGGCGAGCCGCAGCGCTTGCTGTTCGTCGGTGCCATCGGCGAGGTGGATGCCGGAGAGCGCCATCTGCCCGGTGGTGACGGTGCCGGTCTTGTCGAGCACGACGGTGTCGATGCGCCGGGTCGATTCGAGCACTTCGGGGCCCTTGATGAGCACGCCGAGCTGGGCGCCGCGCCCGGTGCCGACGAGCAGCGCGGTCGGTGTGGCGAGTCCGAGCGCGCAGGGGCAGGCGATGATGAGCACGGCGACGGCGGCGGTGAACGCGGCGTCGGCGCCGCTGCCCGCGAGCAGCCAGCCGGCGAGGGTGGCGAGCGCGAGGCCGATCACGATCGGCACGAACACCGCGGAGATCCGGTCGGCGAGCCGCTGCACCGCGGCCTTGCCGGTCTGGGCTTGTTCGACGAGCCGCGCCATCTGGGCGAGCTGGGTGTCCGCGCCGACGCGGGTCGCGCGCACGACGAGCCGTCCGCCGGAGTTGACGGTGGCGCCGACGACGGTGTCGCCGGGCCCGACTTCGACGGGCACGGATTCGCCGGTGAGCATGGCGGTGTCGATGGCGGAGCCGCCTTCGTCGACGGTGCCGTCGGTGGCGATCTTCTCACCGGGCCGCACCACGAACAGGTCGCCGACGGCGAGGTCGTCGACGGGGATGCGCTGTTCGCGCCCGTCTCGGAGCACGGCGACGTCCTTCGCGCCGAGTTCGAGCAGGGCGCGCAGCGCTGCTCCGGCGTGCCGCTTGGAGCGCGCTTCGAAGTAGCGCCCGGCGAGGATGAACGTGGTGACCCCGGCCGCGACCTCCAGGTAGATGGATCCGTCGCCGCTGCCGCCGAGCTCGAAGCCGTGCGTCATGCCGGGCATTCCGGCGGTGCCGAACACCAGCGCGTACAGCGACCAGAGGAACGCGACGAGGGTGCCGAGGGACACGAGGGTGTCCATGGTGGTGGCGCCGTGGCGCAGGTTCGTCCACGCGGCCCGGTGGAACGGGGCGCCGCCGAGGACGACGACGGGCGCGGCGAGCACCAGCGACACCCACTGCCAGTAGGTGAACTGGAACGCGGGCACCATGGCCAGCACGATCACCGGTGCGGCGAGCACGGCCGAGGTGATCAGCCGGTCGCGCAGCGCGGTGGTCTCGGCGGCGTCGTCGGTCTCGTCCGGTTCGGGGACGGTGGCGGTGTACCCGGCGGCTTCGACCTGGTCGATGAGCCGTTGCCGGTCGAGTTCGGCCGGGTAGGTGACGGCGGCCTTCTCGGTGGCGTAGTTGACGGTGGCGGTGACCCCGTCGAGCTTGCGCAGTTTGCGCTCCACCCGGTTCGCGCACGACGCGCAGGTCATGCCGCCGATGCTCAGTTCGACGTGCCGTCCGGTTCCGGTCGGCGTTCCCGTGCTCATCGTGCGTTCTCCTGTTCCCCCTGGGGGTGCGGAAGCGGCGGGTGCGGCGGGTGCCGCGCCCGCCGCGGTGGTCACGCCGTCACCAGCTGGTAGCCGGCCTCCTCGACCGCGCCGCGGACCGCGCCGTCGGACAGCGGTTCGGCGCTGGTCACGGTCACCGCACCGGTGGCGAGGTCGACGGCGACGTCGGAGACGCCGGCGATCTCGCTGATCTCCTCGGTCACCGAGCTCACGCAGTGGCCGCAGGTCATCCCGGTGACGGTGTAGGTCGACTGGCTCATGTACGTCCCCTTCTCGTGGTTCGTGGTTCGTGGTGCTGGTCAGGACCGGACGAGCCGGGCGATCGCCGCGCCCGCCTCGGCGACCTTGGCGTCGGCCGCCTCGCCGCCTTCGGTGAGCGCTTCGGCCACGCAGTGCTTGAGGTGCTCGTCGAGCAGCCCCAGCGCGACGGACTGCAGCGCTTTGGTGGTGGCGCTGATCTGGGTGAGCACGTCGATGCAGTACTTGTCGTCCTCGATCATCTTGGCGAGGCCGCGGACCTGCCCTTCGATGCGGCGCAGCCGCTTGGCGTATTCGTCCTTGTCCTGGGTGTACCCGTGCATCGCCGTCCTCCCCGGTCCGGTGCCCACCGGTCCCTCACCAGCACAGGTATACCCCTGGGGGGTATGCGTGTCAATTGTGGGCGGTCGCGGTCGGGGAGAACGCGCAGTTCAGCGCGGGTGGTGCCGGAGCGTCGAGCGCGGCGCCGCCCGCCCGCAAGATCGAATTCACGCCACGGCCTCCCGTTCGGCGGCCCGTTCGGCGTAGGTTCCGGTCGTTCCGTCGGCCGATCGCCCCCGCAGGGGCGGGAGGAGCGCCCGTGCACCGAACGACCCGCATCACCGTGGCCCTGCTGTTCGCGGCCTGGACGGTCGACTACGTGGACCGGCTCATCATCAACGTGGCGCTGCCGTCGATCGGCGAGGAGTTCGGGCTGGGGCACGGGGAGCGCGGGTTGGTGGTGTCGGCGTTCTTCCTCACCTACGCGCTGATGCAGATCCCCGGCGGGCTGCTCGCGGACCGCTTCGGCGGGGTGCGGGTGGCGGCGGTCGCGCTGCTGCTGTGGTCGGTGTTCACCGGGTTGACCGCGCTGGCCTGGTCGTTCGCCTCGCTGGTAGTCGTGCGGCTGTGCTTCGGCGCCGCGCAGGGCCTGTTCCCCGGGGCATCGGTGAGCGCGTTGAGCGCGCGCAGCACCCCGCAGCAGCGGCTTACCGCGAACGGGTGGATGCAGAGCTCCAACGCGGTGGGCGCGCTGCTGGCGTCGGTGGTGGGCGCGGTGCTGCTGTCGCTGTGGGACTGGCGGGTCGGTTTCGCGGTGGTGGCCGTGCTGGGGCTGCTGGTGTTCGCGGCGGTGCTGCGGTGGATGCCGGAGCCGCTCGATCCGGAGCTCACCGGTCCCGCGCGGGCCCGCGGTGGCGTGGGGCGGTTGCTGCGGTCGCCGGTGCTGTGGGGGTTCGCGGCGATGTTCTTCGCCTACGACGTGGTGAGCTGGGGGATCGGCACCTGGACCACCTCGTACCTGGTGGAGGTGCACGGCCTGGCGATCGGCGAGGCGAGCCTGGCGCTGATCGGTCCGACGCTGCTGGGCGCGGCCGGGACGGTGCTGGGCGGGCGGTTGTCGGACCGGTTCGGCGGGCGGCCGCGGCTGCTGGTGGTGCCGAGCATGCTGGTGGTGGGGGTGCTGCTGTTCCTGCTGCCGCGGCTGCCGTCGGTGCCGCTGTTCGTGGGGTGCGTGACGGTGCTCGGCGGGGTGGCGGGGCTGGCGTACCTGCCGTGCTTCTCGGTGCCGCTGCGCAGCCTGCCCGCGGGGCTCACCGGCGCCGCGGGCGGCATGATCATGTTCGGGGGGCAGCTGGCCGGGGTGCTGAGCCCCGGCGTGTTCGGCTACATCGTGGAGCACGGCGGCTACACCACCGCGTTCACGGCGCTGCTGGTCGGGCCGGTGCTGGCGATCGCGGTGGTGCTGGTGGTGCCGCAGACCACCGAGCGGTTCCGGGCCCGCTTCGAACCGGAGCCGGAGCTCGCTACCGCTCGTTGACGTCTTCCAGGGGACGCCCGGTCGAGCGCGGGCCGAACAGGCCGATGTCCGCGCTCACCCCGATCATCGCGGCGGCGACCACCGCGAACAGCACCCCGGCTCCCTGCGCGTGCAGCAGCGGCACCAGCACGAACGGCATCGCGCCGGTGGTCAGCCGGGACAGCGAGTACGTCCAGGACGCGGCGGTGGCGCGGATGTGCGTCGGGAAGATCTCCGCCTGGTAGATGTGGAACGCGTTCGAGAACACGTTGCTCATCGCGGTGTAGAGGAACCCGAACGCCACGATCGGCAGCGTCGAGGCGGACAGCCCGAACGCGAGACCCAGCACCATCATGCCCAGCGCGGAGGTGATCACCAGGTGCTTGCGCTCCATCCGCTCCACGAACGGCAGCGACAGCGCCGCACCGGCCGGATAGCCGAGGTAGGTGACGGCGCTGAACAGCAGCGTGTCGGTGATCTCGTAGCCCTTCGCGGCCAGCACCAGCGGCACCATCGTGCCGAACCCGTAGTAGCCGACGGTCTGCAGCACCTGGAACACCGCCATCATCGCGGTGCGGCGGCCGTAGGGGGCGGTGACGAGGTCGCGGAGCCCGCCCGCCGGTCGCGGCGCGCCGCGCGCGGGTTCGGGTTCGGGGAGCTCGACCCCGGTGGCGCGGGCCTGCGCTTCGAGCTCGTCGACGAGGGCTTCGGCTTCGGCCTGCCTGCCGGTGGCGGCGAGCCAGCGCGGTGATTCGGGCAGCCCGCGCCGCAGCAGGAACACCACGACGGCGCCGAGCGCGCCGAGCGCGAACATCCAGCGCCAGCCCGCGATGCCCAGCGGTGCGGCGGGCACCAGCCAGTGCGCGAGGAAGCCTGCGGCGGGCACGCCGAGGAACGCCACGGTGTAGGCCCAGGCGATGTACCGGCCGCGGCGCTTCGCGGGCAGCAGGTCGCTGAGGTAGGCGTCCGCCAGCGGTGGTTCGGCGCCGATGCCGACGCCGGCGACGAACCGGGTGGCGGCCAGCATCCACGGCCCGGTGCTGAACGCGCCCAGCAGTGAGAAGAGCGAGTACACGGCGAGGCTGAGCAGGAACGCGCGGCGGCGCCCGATGCGGTCGGCGAGCCGGCCGAGCAGCAGCGTGCCGACGAACATGCCGAGGAACGTGGAGGCCAGCACGAGCGGCAGTTCGGCCTTGCTGAGCTGGAACTCCTGCACGAGCGCGGTGCTGAGCACCGGTGTCAGGAAGATCTCGTACATGTCGAAGAAGAGCCCCAGCCCGACGGCGGTGGTGGCCTTCCGGTGCATGCCGATCAGCGGGAGGCGATCCATCCGCCCCGCGATCGAGGGTCCTCCTGTGGTGGAACTCGACACCGCCCGCTCCTTCGCAGCCGATCAGGCACCGACGGTCCTGGACGATACGACGGCCCGGCGGCCAGGTGATCGGCCGTGCGGCGGTGGGCGGCTTCGGACGACCTGAGAGTGCTCCGCACCTGCGGCTTTGACATTTGTACCCGTAAGTACAATACTTGTACTGCAAGGTACAAAACACGAGGAGGCACGCATGACGACCCACCAGGTCGGCAAGGTCCGGATGTCCGAAGAAGGCGTCGCCCCCGCCGACGCCCGGCCCGACTTCACCTTCGACGAGGCCAAGGCCGACCTCCGCCGCAGGCAGAACCCGAAGGCCGACAAGTACAAGAACGCGAAGTTCCTCTCCGCCACCGTCCCCATCGACCGGGACGCCGCGAACCACGTCCTGCCCGCCGGGGTCAAGATGGACGAGAGCAGCACCGCCACCCTGTTCGTCGTCGACTACCCGTGGACCAACTTCAACAGCACCTACCGCGAAGCCGCGCTGTTCCTCAACGTCAAGCACGGCCCGTTCCGCGCCGCGCACTGCCCGTGGATCGTCGTCGACGACGACACCGCGCTCATCGGCGGCCGCGACACCCTCGGCTTCCCCAAGAAGATCGCCGAGATCGACTGGGCCGAGCACGACGACCGCATCGAGGCCGTCGTGCGCCGCCGCGGCGTCGACCTCATCCGCGTCACCGGCCGCTTCGGCGACGAGGTCGACTCGGTGCCGCCGATCTTCAACCAGCCGTTCCGCAACGTCATCGGGACCGTCGGGCTCTCCGTCCCCCGGCTCGTCACCTTCAGCACCGTCGACCACCCGCTGGAACAGCGCGCCGCCGACGTCGACCTCACCATCGGCGGCTCCTACACCGACCCGCTCGACACCCTCATCTCCGGGCCGCCGCTGAACGCGCACTACCGCCGCGTCAACATGAGGGTCGGCAAGATGCCGCTGCCGGTGGGACTGGTCTCGCCGACCTTCCTGCTGCGCATGCACCCGATGCGCGACAGCTGAGACGAACCGGGGAGGACGCGGCCATGACCGGCGCCAAAGGGGGACGCGCGCAGCACCTGCCGCTCGCCGTCCGCAAGGAACTCGTGCTCGACGCCGCACTGCGCGTGTCCGCGCGCGACGGAGACGCCGTGTCCATGGACGCCGTGGCCGCCGAAGCCGGCGTCGCCAAAACCGTGCTGTACCGGTGCTGGAACAACCGCGACACCATGCTCCAGGCCCTCGACGAACGGGAAAGCCGCCGCTTCACCGAACAGCTCGCCACCGCCCTCGACGCGGCCCGCGCCGAACCCGACCCGGCCACGGCGCTGCGCGACGTGCTCATCGCCTACTACACGGCGGTCCGCGACGCGCCCGAGAGCTATCGGCTGCTGTACGGAACCCAGGTGCGGGCCGACCGGGCGCGCGCCGTCCAAGGCTCCCGGGCACGGGCCGCCGAACGGCTCACGCCCGTGCTGCGCGACTGGCTCGGGGCCTCCGCCCCGCACGCCGAACGCCGTGCCGCGACGCTGGCCGCGCTCGCCGTCGGCGCGGCCGAATCCGGGGCCCGGCTGCTGCTGGACACCGATGCCGACTGGACGCCCGAGGAGCTCGCCGACTCGGTGAGCACCTTGTTCGCCGATGGGGTGCCCGGGTTCCAGGGGTAGTGGGGCTTGTTCGGGGGTGGTTCGGATGGGGCTTCGGTGTCCGGTCCGTGGGCCCGGGGGAGTGGCGGCGGTTCGTGCGGCCGGTCCTCCTCCGGCGGTGATCGCTTCCGGTGGTGATCGTCGTCAGCGCCGAACGCCTGTCCGCACACCCCACTGCCACGTGCCCCCCGAACCTGAGCGAACGACCGTTCGCCGAACAAGCCCGGCCGAGTCCGCGCACCCCACCGACCACCAACCCGATCCCACCCACTCCCGGAGTGAACGGACCGTTCGCCCAACAAGATCGGACCAACGGCCCGTTCACCTGCCCTCCACTCCCTCGAGCTGGAGTGAACGGACCGTTCGTCCAAGTAGATGGGACGAACGGTCCGCTCACTATCCGCTGGCGCCTCGTGGAAGCCGCCTGGCCCGCTGACCGTTCATGCGGGTCGCCCGACCTGCTGACCGTTCGTGCCGGACACCTGGTTCGTCGGCCGGGTGACCTTGCTGATCGTCCTGCTCACTGGTCGCCGGCCCTCGCTGCTCGCTCGGCTCGCAGCGCGCCGGACTCCGTTGATCGATCAGTCCGCTGATCACCTGACCCGCTGATCGCCTCGCCCGTTGATCACCCGATCCACCGATTCGCCCGATCCGCCGACCGCCCGCGTTCTCCCCGCCGAGCGACCACCGCTCGGGGGAGAGCGCACGGTTCCCCGTCTCGCCCCGGAAACGGGCGCACCGCGAAAGGACACTCCCATGTCAGCTGTCCTCGATCCGTCGATCCCCGCCACCATGCGCGCGGCCCGGTTCGACACCGCCACCGGCGAGCTCGCCGTCCGCGACGTGCCCGTCCCCCGACCGGGCCCCGGTGAGGTGCTCGTGCGTGTCGCCGCCTGCGGCATCTGCCAGTCCGACCTCAGCCAGCTCGACGGCCACATCCGGCCGCGGCTGCCGGAGATCACGCCCGGGCACGAGGCCGCCGGAGTCGTCGCCGCGCTCGGCGCCGGCGTGCGCAACCGGCTGGTCGGCGACCGGGTCGTCATCGCCGCGGGCAAGGAATGCGGTGAATGCCCCGAATGCCGCCACGGCGGTGGCACCGATCGGTGCGAAGACCTCCAGGTACTCGCGTTCCACTACGACGGCGCCTGGGCCGAATACGTGCTGACCTCCGCGGTCTCGCTCGTCGACGTCCCCGAATCGGTGCCGCTGGAGCATGCCGCCGTGCTCGCCGACGCGGTGTCCACCCCGTACGGCGCCATCGACACCGCGCAGCTGCGGGCCGCCGAATCCGTCGGGATCTGGGGGCTCGGCGGTGTCGGCACCCACCTCGTGCAGCTCGCCCGGATCTGCGGCGCTTCGCCGATCATCGCGCTCGACCCGCTGGAGTCCGCCCGCGAACGGGCGCTCGGGCTCGGCGCCGACTTCGCCCTCGACCCGGGGGAACCGGACGTCGCCGAGCGGATCGCCGAGATCACCGGTGGGCGCGGGCTGCGGGCCGCGTTCGACTGCGTGGGGCGCACCGCCACCTTCACCCAGGCCGACGCGGCGCTAGGGCACCGCGGCAGGCTCGTGCTCGTCGGGATCTCGCCCGACCGGCTCGCCGTCGGGCCGGAGATCCACTTCGTGCGCAACCGGCACACCGTCATCGGTCACACCGGTTATCGGATGCGCCACCTCGAAGACCTGGTGGAGCTGACCGACCGCGGCAGGCTCGACGTCTCCGGCTCGGTCAGCGCCGTGCTCCCGCTCGACGAGGTCGCCGAAGGAATCCGGCGGCTGCGGGAGCACGAGGGAAACCCGATCAGAATCCTCCTCCGCCCCTGATCTGAGTGAACGGACCGTTCGTCCCATCTAGCCGGACGAACGGTCCGTTCACTCCACGGTCCTGCTCGGCCGGAACCGGGACGGCGCGCGCAGCCCGCGCCGCCACCGTCCCGACTCCGAGGTCGAGTGAACGGACCGTTCGTCCGATCTGTTCGGGCAAACGGTCCGTTCACTCGAAATCGGATGTTCGTGTGCGATCGGTTCGGTGTGGGTGAGCGGACCGTTCGTCCAGCTAGATCGGACGAACGGTCCGTTCACTTCGATGTGCGGGTGGGTGTGGGGGTCAGGGGGTCGGGTGCAGCGACGGGCCGCCGATCAGTTCCTGCACCGCGGCTCGCAGGGCCGGGAGGTCGGGGCCGCCGGGGGTGGCCGCGAACGGCGTGTGCTCGGAGGTCACGGGGCCGTCGACCGGGAACACCTGCTCCTCCGCGGGCAGCGGCACCGACGGGCACACCGCGTCGTCCGGTCGCGACCCGTGCAGCAGGAACACGTTGACCATGCCGTCCACGCACGGGTTGTCCTGCGTCGCGTACTGGCCGTGCATCGGGGAGTCGTCGACGGAGACGCGGCTGACGCCGGGCGCTTCGCGCAGCGCGGCGTCGGACTGCTCGTACCCGGTCTGCGGGTCGAACTCGCCTTGCACGACGAGCACCCGGTCGGCGACCTCGGCGGGCAGTTGCGGCAGCTCCTGCCGGGGCCCGTCGGACCAGGGCCCGCAGACCTCGCCGAGCCCGTAGGCCCACCCGAACAACGGCAGTTCGGGTCCTTGCTCGTCGCTGAGCCGCCGGTACTCCTCGGCGGACTTCGTCGGCTGGTCACCGCAGGCCACCGCGGCGCGGGTGCCCGCGACGTCCTGGTAGTCCGGGGTGATCGCGGCGGCGACCCGCTGCGGCGTCAGCTCGGCCAGCGGCACCCCGAAGCCGGCCTGGCTGCGCGCATCGAGCCGTTCCCGCAGCTGCGCGGGCACCGCGTCGGGCGCGGGCTGCTGCTGGTCGGTTTCCAGCCCGGCGACGAACACCGCGGTCGCCAGCAGCCAGCCGAATTCGCTGCCCTGGCCGACGAAGAGGCCGTCGAACGCGTCGGGGGAGACGCCCTGCGCCGCGTACTGCTCTCGCGCCCGCTCCCACGCCTGCCGCGCCGAGCCGACGTCGGTGCCGACGAGTTCCGGCAGCTGCCGCGTCGTCCACGGCAGGTACACCTCGTCGAACCAGCGCTGGCCGATGCGCGGGAAGTCCTCGAACGCGGCCTGCAACCGGCCCTGCCAGTTCACGTTCGAGTCGAGCACGACCTTGCCGGTGTGCTCGGGGAACAGCGACGCGTACTTCGCGCCGAGCCAGGTGCCGTAGGAGTAGCCGAGGTAGTTCAGCCGCTCCTCGCCGAGCAGCGCCCGGACGAGGTCCACGTCGTGCGCGGTCTGCCAGGTGGTGATGTAGGGGGCGAGCGCGTCGCTCTGGCAGGCCTCGGCGATGGCGCGCGGCGTCTTCTGGTGCTCGGCGATGCTCGCCGCGGAGCGGTCCCGCGCGTCGAGGCCCTCGGACTGCGGTAATCGGTCCACCGGCACGTGGCAGACGAATCCCTGCTGGTCGGGCGCGGTCCCGCCTTCGTGGCCGGTGCCGCGCGGGTCCATGCCGACGAGGTCGTAGGCGTGGTGCAGGTCGGGTTGCAGCCCGGCGATCGCCCCGGCCAGCGAACTCCCCTGTCCGCCGGGGCCGCCCGGGTTCAGCAGCATCGCGCCCTGGCGTTCGCCGTCGGCGCGGACCCGGCTGATCGAGACCGCGAGGTCGGGTCCCGCTTCGGGCGCGGCCCAGTCGCGGGGGACGGTGACCGTGGCGCACTCGGCGGGCACGGCCCCGTCGGCGGTGTCGAAGGGGCACGGGCCCCAGTCGAGCTGCTGGTCCGCGTAGCGCTCGGGCGCCGCGGGTTCGGCGGCGGCCACGCCGGGCACGCCGGCCGCCAGCAGTCCCAGGCAGGCGGTGGTGAGGACCGCCCGCGCCATCGTTGAATCGCGCATTCGAATCTCCTCGGATCGGTTTCCGGGGCAAGGGTCGCGCGATTCCTCGCGTATATGTATTGGTCTCCGGAATGAATTGTTCAATGCGCTTTTAGTTCGCGAGAACGAGGCGGGTGGCCGAAAGTACGAAATGTGTCCGAGTGGCTTGATCTCGATTCTTCGGCGCGGCTAACTTCCTCGGCATGAATTCGAATCTCGCACTTCCCGTCGCCCCGAAGAGCATCAACCTCGCCGCCCTGTCCTACCTGCTCTCCGCAGTGGTCCCGCTGGTGTGGAGCGTGGTCCTGATCGCCGGGGGCGACTACCCGGTTCCCGAGGGTGTCGCGCCGGAGCAGGCCGATCTCCTCATGAAGATGTCCGCGGTCTTCTCCGTGGTCCCGCTGTTGCTGTACCTGTGGCTGGTCGTGAAGCTGCGCGGTGGTCGCGGCTGGGCCCGGATCGTGCTCGCGATCTTCGCCGTTCTGCACGTGGCGGCGCTGTTCGGCCCGGCCGCGGGTGCCGCCGAGTACATCGGTCTCGCCCTGTCGTTGGCCGGTCTGGTGCTGAGCTTCCTGCCCGAGTCCAACCGGTACGTCGTCGACGTCAAAGCGGTCCGCTGATCCGTCGCCCGCACTGCGCTAAGGTCGGTGATCATGAGCAGTCCGTGGTACTTCGGGCCGCCTGCCCGGCGCGGGTTGTTCGCCGCGGAGGTCGTCGCGCTGGCGCTGGTCTACGTCGGCGACATGGTCTCGATGGTGCGGCTGGGGCTGGACGTCTCGCCCACCGCCGCGTTCCTGGTCCCGTCGAGCGGCACGATCGTCGCCCTGCTGGCGGTGCTGCGGCGGCGGTTCCCCGCGCACGTCGGCAGGCTGGCCGCCGCGTCCATCGTGCTCAGCGCGCTGAGCACGGTGATCGGCGAATCCCTCGGCGCGGCCGGGATGAGTCCCGGGCTGCTCCCGGCCGGTGCCGAGATCGTCGGGCTGTCCCTGCTGGTCGGGGCCGCGTGCCGGCGGCTGCGGCCGCGGGCGGCGGTGCTGGTCGCGGCGGGCAGCGTGCTGGCCCTGCTCGGGGCGGCGCTGCTGCGCTACGACGGCACCCCGCGTGCCGTGCTCGCGGTCGCGGCGGCCCTGGTCTGGGGTCTCGCCCTGGCGATCGGGCTGGTGCTGCGCGATGCCGACAACCGCAGGCGCAACGAGCTCGTGGAGGTGCGCACCGGCGAGCGGCTGCGGCTGGCCCGCGAGCTGCACGACCTGGTCGCGTTCCACGTCAGCGGCATCGTGGTGCGGGCGAACGCGGCCCGCGCGGTGGCCGGGAATCCGCGCGCGGCCAAGGAGGATCCGGTCGAGGTCTACACCGAGATCGAGGATGCGGGCGCGGAAGCGCTCGCCGCGATGCGCAGGCTCGTCGGTATGCTCCGCACCGACGATGACGATTCCCTCCCGCAGGGCACCGGATTCGGCGCCGCGGTGCGGCAGGCGGCCGGGGTGCACGCGGCAGTGGACCTGACCGCCGACCTGGACGAGGTGCCGGTGCACCCGGAGCTGGCGACGACCGCGCACCGGATCGTGCTGGAGGCGTTGACCAACGCCCGCAAGCACTCCCCGGACGCCACCGACCCCCGGGTCACCGGCCGCCGCGAGGGGGCGGAACTCGTCCTCGTCGTGGAAAACGACAACGTGCCGTCGGTGTCGCCGGATCGCACCGGCTCCGGGTACGGGCTGGTCGGCATGGCCGAACGCGTGGAGGCGGTCGGCGGCACCGTGCAGGCCGGTCCCGCACCGGGCCGCCGGTGGCGGGTCACCGCCCGATTCCCGGTCGACGTGCCGCGGCGCCCCGGCGACCAGGGAGACCTCCGGTGACCATTCGCGTTCTCATCGCCGACGACCAGACGCTCGTGCGCACCGGTTTCCGGCTCATCCTCAGCGCCGAACCGGACCTGGAGGTCGTCGGCGAGGCCGCGGACGGCGAGGCCGCCGTCAGCATGGCCCGCGAGCTGCGGCCCGACGTGACGCTGATGGACATCCAGATGCCGAAGGTCGACGGGCTGCAGGCGACGCGGCTGCTGGCCGGTCCGGACGTCGCGGACCCGCTGAAGGTCGTGGTGGTCACCACCTACGACGTGGACGAGAACGTGTACGCGGCGCTGCTGGCCGGGGCGCGCGGCTTCCTGCTCAAGGACGCGGGCGCGACGCTGCTGATCAACGCGGTGCACGCGGCCGCGGACGGCGACTCGATGATCTCCCCGTCGGTGACGACGCGGCTGCTGCAGCACTTCACCGGCCCGGGCAAGCGGCCGATGGGGCGCGGCGAGACGCCGCTAACCGAGCGCGAGCTGGACGTGGTGCTGGCGGTGGCGCGCGGCGCCACGAACGCGGAGATCGCCGCCGAATTGCACGTGTCGCTGTCCACGGTGAAGTCGCACCTGGCGAGCTCGCAGCAGAAGCTGTCGGCCCGCAACCGCACGGAGATCGCGATCTGGGCCTGGCAGCACGGCCTGGTCAGCTGAATCGCGCTCGCACCTCGGCCGGGGGCGCCTCGCCGGTCCGGTCGGCTGCCGCCGCCCCGTCGGTCCGGACCTCGCCGGACTGGACCTCGCCGGACTGCGCGGGCCCGGTCGGCGGCGCAGCCGCAGGCGACGGTGCAGCCTCGTCCGACGGGGCGGGCCCAGCCGACGGCGCAGCCTCGGGCGACGGCGCAGCCTCGTCCCGCGCGGGCCCGGCCGGTTCCGCCGGAACCCGCACCACGTGGGTGCGGGCCACGATGTCACCGAGCCGTTGGTGCTGCGGCGTCACGATCATCAGCACCAGTCCGACGAGCCCGAAGAACATGGCGTCCACCGAGACCAGCAGCCACCGCGCGTTGTGCTGCGCCAGCCGGGCCCGTTCACCGTCGATCGCGATGACGCGCAGCCGCAGCCACCGCATGACGATGGTGCTGCCGTCGTGGCGGTACGGGAACCACACGTGCCACCACCAGTTCTCCGCGATCATCAGCGCGAAGAAGACGGCGAAAGTGGCGACGAACGCGGGTGACGGTGACATCCCGAACTTGATGAGCGGTATCGCGAGCACCAACGCCAGCAGCATCTGCAGCATGCACACCAGCCACAGCAGCAGGGCGTCCAGCGCGATCTGCGTGCACCGCCTGCCCAGGAAGGCCGCTTTCGCCCGCGGATCGGTGGCGTCCTGCGCCGGGTTCTGCACGGTCGGCACCATCGCGTTCTCCCTGGGGCGGCTGCGGTCGGCCCATGGTACTCGGCGCCGGAACACCCCCGTGCCCGGCCGAACGCGTTGCGGCGCAAGGGTTTCGGCGGTGTCGTACTTTCGGCCGGGGTGCGCGGCGGAGGTTTCGTCCCTCGGCCCGATGTTCCCGCGGCGCGGGACCGGCAGGCTCCTCGGTGTCGATGGACGAGGCAGCCCGGTAGGCGGGCGGCGGAAGTGGAGCGAGACGATGAACAAGCGCAACGTGGTGAACGCCCTGGTGCTGGTCCTGGTGTCCCTGTCGGTGGTGCCGACCCTGATCCGCGCCGAGCACTGGTCGGTGCTGAACTACGTGACCGCGGGAGCGCTGGCGGTCGGGGTGGTCTGGTTCGTGGTGGACGTGGCGCGCGCCGCGGGGGCCGGCCGGTCGAGCTGATTCCTGCGCACACGCGGAATCCGCCTGCTCGAAGATGCCGCGCACGCGTGGAGTTCCCCGTTGCGAGACGCGCCGGACTGCCCCGAGGTTGAGCCGGGAGCCCCCGATCTTGGCCGTTCGGACGGGAACCTCGGCCGTTCGGCCGTGATCTTGTGGAAACCCTGTCGCTGAGCGGAACGAGACCGGTACGTTCCGTTGCCGTGGCGGGGTCCGGTGTGCCGGTGCCCATCGGGAGGAGCCACATCGCGAGGGGACACGACGTGCGAGAAGAGGGGAAACGCGTGAGCGGGGCGGGGATGACCGAGCAGGTGCGGGGGACGGCGCAGGTGGTGGAGGCGAAGTTGCAGGCCTCGTCCGCCGCGGTCGGCACGCTGCGGCGGGACGTGGAAGCCGGGCGGCTGCGGCTGGACCCGGCTGCCGGCCGGGCGATCCAGGACATGCTGACCGAGCAGGTCGACCAGGTGCAGGACTGGCTGAACCGCGCGGTGGGCCTGGGGCGGCGCGCACCGCTGGGGCGCAACCCGGTGGGGGAGGCGATGGCGGCGAAGTTCGCCGATCGCGGCACCGGGGACGGCGATTCGTTCACCGAGGTGCTGCAGCAGTACCGCCGAGTGCTGGACGACGCGCGCGAGGCCGTCGAGGACGCGATGCGCCGCTACCGCGCCGACGACGAGCGCGCCGAGGACGAGTTCCGCCGCATCGGGCAACAGCTGTGACCGGCCGCGGGTAGCGGAGTCGTCGGCGATCGAGATCGAGCGCTCCGCCGGGCGGGCAACCCGGCGGGGTGCCGGTGCGTCCACTGTGCGCAGGGATCGGCGTGGCGGGCGGATGGGCTGGTGGCGGTGTGCGAGAAGCCGTCGCCGGAGGGGGAAGTGGCACGTGGAAGAACAGCAGCACGCCGTGACGCGGGCGAAGAACGCGCGGTCGTCCGATGACGACCGCGCCTTGGTGGACACCCAGAACTGGAGTTCCTACAGCCACCGCGAGCTGTACGAGGCGGTGCACCGGGACAACGATCCGGGCCGCGTGGGTGAACTCGCCGGCGATTGGGCACGGCTGGGCATCGAGATGAGCGAGTCCGCACAGCGCATGGGCGAGCGGCTGCGCAGCACCGAGCACGGCTGGCAGGGCGAGGCGGGCGATTCGGCGCGCGGTGCGATCCACGAGATCGCCACCTGGACCTCGGAGGCCGGCGCGACGGCCAATGGTCTCGGGGCGCGGATCGAGGAGCAGGGCCGCGTCATGGAGACGGCCAAGATGGCCATGCCGGAACCGGTCGACGTCGACCTGGACGAAGATCTGACGCACAGGTTCAACGGTTCGGGAGGGCAGGGGTCGGTCGTCGACCTGTTCACGGCGACCGTCGACCAGCGGGTGCGGACGATCAAGTCGGCCGACGCGCACCAGGACGCGGTCCAGGTCATGGAGCGGATGGAATCCGACTCCCGAGTGCTGGACGGCGACACGCCCCGCTTCGCGCCGCCGCCGGACCCGGTCCGGCAGGAGCAGCACCAGGGCACGCCGCCGGCGGACGGGAAGCTGACGCCGTTCCACCGGGCGACTCCCGCGCACGAGGCGGGCGAGGACGTCCAGCAGCTCGGTGAGCCGGTCACCCCGGGCGGTGCGGACGGGGACCTCGTCACGCGGAAGATGCCGGTGCTCGGCGACCCGGCGGCGGGCGACCCGGCCGCCACCGACCCCGCTTCCCGCGTCCCCACGTCCAACATCCCGGCCGCCACTGATCCGGCGAACGCGCTCGCACCCGAACAGCCGCAGATCCCGCAGGTCCCGCAGTCGCCGTCCGAACGGGGCGGTCCGATTCCGCGGCCGGGCGATCCCCAGATCCCCGTCGGGGGCACGCCGACACCGCGTTCGGTGCCGAGTGGCCGGACGCCGACGCCCCGGACGCCGTCGCCCCCGAACTTCGATCCGCCGACGGTGAAGTTCAAGCCGAGCGGCACGACCCCGCAGTCCACGAAGCCCAGCTCGGTGCCGAACCCGTCGTCGCCGGACATCACCGGCCGGGACACCTACAAGCCGCCGCGGCCGGTGTCCGGCCCGGACGCGCCGACCGCGATCACCCCGAACCCGTTCGCCAAGAACCCGGGTGGTGGCCCCGGTTCCGGTGGCCCTGGCGGTTCCCGCGGCGGCTGGGGCGGTTCGATCCCGCCGATTCCCGGCACGACGGGCGGTTCCGGCGGAGCGCTCGGCGCAGGCGGCGCGGGCTCGGGCGGTTCCGCTTCGGGTGGTTCCGGGCCGGGCGCGGGCGGCCGGGCCGGGGTCGGCTCGACCGGTGGGCCGGCGGCCGGGCGCCCGGTGGGCGCGGCGGGCGTGCCCGGTCAGGCCGGTGCGGCGGGCATGGGCGGCGGCGCGCCGGGGCAGGCGAACCGCGGCAAGGGCGGCGAGGACCAGGAGCGCCGCGCGAAGTACGTGGAGAGCGCCCCGATCGTCGAGGTCCCGGGCGCGGACCTGCCGCCACCGGTCATCGGCGGTGGCAAGCCGAAGAAGAAGGACAAGGACAAGGACTGACCGCGTCGTTCCGCGCACCGGCCGTGCGGGCCGGTGCGCGATCACGCGCGTGCTGATGAGGGGAAAGTGATGGACGAAGCGGACTTCGTGCTGTCCGCCGTCGAGTTCGACCTGGTGTCCGGGGCGCTCGACCTGGGCCGTGCGCCGTACCCGCTGCGGGTGCCGAGCATCGGCGCGACCGTCGAGGAGCGCACCGCGCGCACCGCCGAGGTGTTCCGCGCGCTGGCCGACCGCGGTCTCGCCACCGGCGAGCGGCTGGACGCCGAGCTGGAGGAGCTGCTGCGGCTGCTGGCGGAGCACGAGATCTCGGTGGACGTCGTCGGCTACGCGGACGGCCCGATCCGGGCGCTGGCCGCCGCGGATCGCCGGTCCGGGGTGCTGGCGGTGCTGGACGGGGACCGGTTGTCGTTGCGCGGTTTCCGGCCGGGTGCGCTGGCCGCGGTGGCGGCGGGCGTGCTGCCGTCCGCCGAGCCGGGCAAGGGGCGGTCGTTGACGGTGCGCCACGAGGTGCTGGCGAAGGTCGCGGACGAGGACGACTTCGGCGACGACCCGTTCGGCGGTGATCTCGACGAGCACACCGCTCTGGTGCGGGCGGGGGTGTCCGAACAGGACGCGGCCGCACTGGTGGAGCTGGCGGAGAACCGCCGTGGCGGCGGCCAGCTCGGCGTCCGCGGCGGCGGGTCCCGGGCGGCGACGCTCATCAGCTGGATGGACACCTCGCAGGGCCGCTACCTGCTGATCGGCGAACGGGGCTGGCTGAGCGTCGTGCCCGCCGAGCCGGGCCGCGTCGAGCAGCGGCTCGGCGAAATGCTGTCCAGCGTGGACTTCGCGGAGCTCGTGTCCCGGTGAACACCTTGTCGCGCAACGCATCCGGAGAGGAGCTACCTGCATGGCCTACGAAGTCGTCTCCGAGGACCTGACGGCGCACGCCGCCCACCTCGACTCGCTCACCGACCGGGTCGACACGGCGATCTCGGCCGCCGAACAGGTCGGCATGTCCGACGAGGCCTACGGGCTGCTGTGCTCGTTCCTGCCGCCGATCATCAATCCGACCGGGCAGGAAGGGCTCGCGGCGCTGCAGGCCGCCCGCGAAGGCCTGGAGACCACCGCGCAGAACGTCCGCACCACCGCCGAGGAGTACGACACCAACGACGAGGACAACTCGCAGTCCTTCCAGAAGTTGCACGGCACCGTGCCGGAGGGCTCCGAGCAGTTCCAGCTGATGGGCGGCGGCTCCGGCCCGGCGGAGCAGCAGCGGGGCACGCTCCCGGACGGGATGTCCGAGCAGCGGCAGGGCACGCCGCAGGGTGGCTATTCGGAGCAGCAGCGGGGGACGTTGCCGGAGGGAATGTCGGAGCAGCAGCGGGGGTCGTTGCCGGACGGCATGTCCGAGCAGCAGCAGGGCACCGCTTCGCGGTCGTCGGAGCAGGTGCAGGAGCCGACGGCGCGGAACGCTCCGCACGGTGAGCAGGTGCGAACCCCCGCCGAGCAGGGCTTCTCGCAGCAGGTGTTCGGCACCACCCCGCGGATCGACCCGGAGGCGACGGCGTAGTCCCCCCACCCGCCGCGTCCGCGCGGCGCGCACGTCATCGAGCAGCACATCGGCACGGAGGGAAGAACATGTCCGGACCAGCGGGCTTCGCCGCACTCGGCAGCGACCCGGACGACGCGGAACGGCGCATCGGCGACTGGGTGAAGGGCTTCGAGGAGAAGGCCCGCCGCTACGAGGCGGTGCGCGAGGAGACCGAGCAGATCCGGTTGACCGCGACCGGCCCGGACGGCCGGGTGAAGGTGACGGTGCGCGCCGACGGCAGCCTCACCGGCATCGAGTTCTCCGAGAAGATCCGTTCGATGCCGCTGGAGGAGCTGTCCGCGCAGATCCTCGGCACCATCCGCAAGGCGCAGGGCGACATCGCCTCCCGCGTCGGCGAGGTGATGTCCGAGCAGCTCGGTGACGAGGACCGGCAGACCCGGTCGCTGATGCTGGACAACCTGCGCGAGCGGTTCCCCGAGGAACCCGACGAAGCCGAGGACGAGGCGCCGGAGTCCGGCAAGTGGGCGGCGCCGGAGGACGACGAGCCGCCGCAGCAGCGGCCGGGTCCCACACCGCCGAGCCCCCCGCAGTCCGGCCCGTCCAGCCAGTCCGGCCCGTCCGCGACCCGTCCGACCGGCCGGCGCCGCCCGCAGCGGCGGGACGACGACGAGGACTTCCCGCCGGACTTCGACCCGCTGCGGGACTGACCCGCCGCATTCCCGACCCCACATTCGCCGGTGTCCCCGGCCCGCACTCTTGAGGTGATCTCCTGTGGCGAATCCGCTCGTCGCGGAACGCGAGGATTCGACCAAGTCCTTCAGCGGCGTCCCGATCCTGGAATCGGTCGACGAGACGAAGAAGGCCATCGAGTCGGGTGACTGGGCCGCCGGCGTGATGGGTGCGACCGGCACGGCGCTGGACGCGCTGGGCATGGCGATGGACCCGTTCGGTTCGATCTTCGCCGCGGGGGTGGGCTGGCTGATGGAGCACGTCGGCCCGCTGTCGGACGCGCTGGACTCGCTGACCGGTGATCCGGACGAGATCAAGGCGCATTCGGAGACGTGGAAGAACATCGCGACCGAGCTGGACGGGGTCGGCGCCGACCTGCAGCAGATGGTCGGCGCCGACATCGCCGAGTGGTCCGGCAAGGCCGCCGACGCCTACCGCAAGCGCAGCGAGGAGACCGGCACGCTGATCTCGGCCGCCAAGTCGGCGGCCGACGGTGCGGCCGACGGCATCGGCACCGCGGGCGAGATCGTCGCCGCCGTCCGGACCCTGGTGCGCGACATCATCGCCGAGCTGGTGGGCCACCTGATCAGCTGGGCGCTGCAGGTGCTGGCGACCGCGGGCATCGGGATGGCGTGGGTGCTGCCGCAGGTGGCCATGCAGGTCACCAAGGTCGCCACGAAGATCGCCGAGCTGACCATGAAGCTGGTCAAGGCGATGAAGGCCCTGATGCCGCTGCTGAAGAAGCTCGGCAAGGGCTTCGGCGACGCGGCCAAGGAGCTCAAGAAGATCAAGTCGGACGGTTCGTCCGGCGGCGGGCCGAAGCCGACCGGCGGCGACCGCTCCCGCGGCGGCCCGGACGGCCCGGCCTCCAACCACTCCTCGAACGCCGAGAACAAGCCCGGCGGCACACCCCCGCCCGGCAACGGCGGCCCGGCGTCGAACCACTCGTCCAACGCGGAAGGGTCCCCGACGCCTGGACCGAACAACGGCGGAAGTGGACGTGGCAACGGCGGCGGAAACGGCGGCGGAAACGGTGGCGGCCCGACGCCGACACCCACGCCGCCTCCGCGCGGCGGGAAGGGACCGGCCTCGACCCGTTCCACGTCCTCGAACAACACGGTGCGCGACCAGGGCACCAACTCGCGGTCCCTGCAGAACTCGCGCTGCGTGGGCGACCCGATCGACGTCTCCTCCGGGCAGATGATGCTGGCGCAGACCGACGCGGAGTTCCTCGCCGCGCTGCCGCTGGTCGTCGAACGCACCCACCTGTCCGCGTTCCGGGCCGGGCGCGCGTTCGGCCCCAGCTGGGTGTCCACATTGGACCAGCGCGTGGAGGTGGACGAGCAGGGCGTCGTGCTCGTCGCGGCGGACGGGGTGCTCCAGCACTTCCCGCACCCGGCGGTCGGCTCGTGGGTGTTCAGCGACGGCGGCCCGCGCCGTCCGCTCGGCCGGGCCGAGGACGGCGCCTACGTCCTCGACGACCAGCAGCAGCGGCAGGTCCTGCGCTTCGCCGGTGCCGGTGCCACCTGCCCGCTGACCTCCATCTCCGACCACGTCGGGAACCGCATCGACTTCCTGCACGACGAGCACGGGATACCCCGCGAGATCCGGCACAGCGGCGGCTACCGGGTGCTGGTCGACACCGCCGACGGCCTGGTCACCTCGTTGCGGTCCGCCACGGCCGACGGCGACGTGGAGCTGATGCGCTACGGCTACACCGGCGACCGGCTCACCGAAGTGGTCAACGCGTCGGGGCAGCCGATGCGCTTCGACTACGACCACGTCGGGCGGATCACCGGCTGGACCGACCGCAACGGCGAGTGGTACCGATACCACTACGACCACGAAGGACGCTGCGTCCGCACCGAGGGCTCCGGCGGTTTCCTCACCTGCGGCATGGAGTTCGACACCGAGAACCGGATCACCCGCAGCACGGATTCGCTCGGCAACGTCACGACGTTCCGGATGAACGAAGCGGGCCAGGTCGTCGAGGAGATCGACCCGCTCGGGGCATCGACCACCTCCGAGTGGGACCGGCACGACAACCTGCTGCGGCGCACCGACCCGCTCGGGCGCAGCATCCGCTACGACCGGGACGAGCGGGGCAACATCCTCGCCATCACCCGCCCGGACGGCAGCCGGCTCAGGTGCGAGTACGACGAATCCGGCCTGCCGATCGCGGTCGTCGAGGCAGACGGAACCACCACGCGGCACACCTACGACGAGCTCGGCAACATCCGCACCACCACCGACCCGTGCGGTGCGACCACCACCTACCGCTACGACGAGCGCGGCGCCCTCGCCTCGGTCACCGACGCGCTCGGCGGCACCAGCACCGTGGAGGTCGACGCGAGCGGGCTCCCGGTCGCGCTCCGCGACCCGCTCGGCGCCGTCACCCGGTACGAACGGGACCGGTTCGGCCGGGTCACTTCGATCACCGACCCGGTGGGCGGGGTGCAGCGGTTCGGCTGGACGGTCGGCGGCGAACTCGCCTGGCACGAACGGGCCGACGGCACCGTCGAACGGCGCGTCCACGACGGCGAGGGAAACCTGCGCGAGCACCGCGACGAGTTCTCCGAGGTCTCCACCACCGAGATCACCCACTTCGACCTGGTGGCCGCCGAGGTCCGTCCCGACGGCACGCGGCTGGAGTTCGGCTACGACACCGAGATGCGGCTGACTTCCGTGACCGACCCGCAGGGGCTGGTCTGGCGGTACGAGTACGACGCCGCGGGCCGTCTGGTGCGCGAAACCGACTTCAACGGGCGCACCCTCCAGTACGCCTACGACGCGGCGGGCAGGCTCGTCGAACGCACCAACGGCGCCGGGGAGGTCACCCGGTTCGGGCTCGACGTGCTCGGCAACATCGTCGAACGCCGCACCGCCTCCGACGTCGCCCGGTTCACCCTCAGCGAGACCGGGGAGATCCTGGAAGCCGTCAACGGCACGAGCCGGGTCACCTTCCAGCACGACCCGGCGGGCCGGGTGATCGCCGAGACCGTCAACGGGCGCACCGTCACCTCCGAGTACGACCTGCTGGGGCGCCGCATCCGGCGCCGCACCCCGTCCGGCGCCGAGAGCACCTGGGAGTACGACGCCAACGACCAGCCGATCGCCCTGCACAGCGCCGGCCGGACGCTGCGCTTCGAGTACGACCGCGCAGGCCGGGAAGTGCGCCGCAGCACCGCATCCGGCCTGGTGTTCGGCCAGTCGTGGACCGCCACGCACCTGCTCCAGACCCAGACGATCGCCGGTGCGGGCGGGCGGATCGCCCAGCAGCGCACCTACGCGTACCGGGCCGACGGTGCGCTCACCGGGGTGCAGGACGGGATCACCGGACCGCGCACCTTCACCCTCGACCACGCGGGCAAGGTGCTCGGCGTCCAGGGCTCCGGTTGGTCCGAGCGCTACGCCTACGACGCCACCGGCAACATCACCCACGGCAGCTGGCCCGCCTCCGGGGCGGACGACGAGTTCGGCGACCGCGCGCACACCGGCACCCTGCTCCGCGCCGCGGGCGGTGCCCGCTACGAGTACGACGCGCAGGGCCGGATGGTGCTGCGGCAGCGCAAGCGCCTGTCCCACCGCCCCGAGACCTGGCGCTACTCCTGGGACGGCGACGACCGGCTGGTCGGCGTGCTCACCCCGGACGGAACGCGGTGGGCCTACCACTACGACGCGATCGGACGGCGCATCGCCAAGCAGCGCCTCGGTCCCGACGGGACGACCGTGGTCGCCGGGGTGGACTTCAGCTGGGACGGGCACGTGCTCGCGGAGCAGGCCGAGTACCGGCAGGGGCAACCCGGCCCGCTCGTCCTCGTCTGGGACCACGAGCCCGAGTCGTTCCGGCCCCTCACCCAGGCCGAACGGGTGCTGCGCGGACCCCAGGACTGGGTGGACTCGAAGTTCCACGCGATCGTCACGGATGCGGTCGGCACCCCGACGGAGCTCGTCGACGAGCACGGCGTCGTGTCCTGGGTGAGCCGCACGACGCTGTGGGGTGGCGCGCCCGGCGCGGAGGCGGTCACCGGCACGCCGCTGCGCTTCCCCGGGCAGTACTACGACGCCGAGACCGGTCTGCACTACAACTTCTACCGTTACTACGACCCGCTGCTGGCCCGCTACGCCAGCCCCGACCCGCTGGGCCTGGACGGCGGCCTCAACCAGCACGCCTACGTCCCCAACCCGCACAGCTGGACGGACCCGCTGGGGCTCAAGTGCAACAAGGGATCGGATACCAAGGGCAAGAAGGAACCGGATCCCACGAAGAGGACGATCAAGAACCTCGCAGAGGCGTTCGGCGAGAAGGGGAAGCTGAACAAGCACATCTTCGAAGGGGAGAAGGGGTCGGATGGGAAACCGACCGGCTTGCACGCGTACGGGAACTCCCCTGGCCGTCCGAAGTTGAAACCCGGTGAGGAATGGGTCAACTCGAAGACCGGCAAGTCGAAATACCTGCCGGATGATGTCACCGTTCTTGCGAAACGGGGGAAGTTCACGCAGGTGCACGAGATCATCTACAAGAAGGACGGAGCCGACGGCGTCAAGCGGAGCACCATGTTCCCGGCGCACTGGAGCAAGCAGGACGTGCAGGCCTACGTCGCGAACAACAGCAGCAACCGGGAAAAGCTGCTCGGTAGCGACTACAAAGACCATTACGACAAGACGTCCACGGATCAGGTCAACGACCGGATCGGTCGTGGGCACAAAGTCGAGCTCGACTCGGTGGGCGGCGATGACGGGACGATCTTCCCGAAGAAGAACGACAAGGTGTTCAACCCCCACCCCGATGGCGTTGACAAGACGTGGACCACGACGGGACCGGGCGACAAGTGGTCCGCCACCGGAAAGAAGGGGTAGTGGAGCTCGGTGCTCCGAAGCTGTGACGGCCCGGGACCCGCGTGGGTCGGCGGCCCGCTCAGCCGTTCGAGGATGAGCGGGCCGCGGCCCCGTGCCCTACCCCGCCGCTTCCAGCACCCGCCCCAAGCTGATCGGCAGGTCCCGGTGCCGCACCCCGGTCGCGTGCCGGACGGCGTTGGCGATGGCGGCGGCGGTGCCGACGATGCCGACCTCACCGATGCCCTTCACCCCGGACGGGTTGCCCGGGTCGGGGTCGTCGACCCAGTCCACCTCGATCTCGGGCACGTCGGCGTGCGCGGCGATGTGGTACCCGGCGAGGTTCGCGTTGGCCTGGCGGCCGCTGGCGTCCCGCACGCCTTCTTCGTGCAGCGCCATCGACAAGCCCATGATCATGCCGCCGGCGAACTGGCTGCGCGCGGTGAGCGGGTTGATGATCCGCCCGACCGCGAACATGCCGAGCAGCCGCCGCACCCGCACTTCGCCGCTGCCGACGTCGACGGCGACCTCGGCGAACTGGGAGCTGAACGAGTGCCGTTCGAGCTGTTCGCGGGCGCCGATGAGCTCGGTGGTGTCGGCGCGCGCGGTCACCGGGGCGGTTTCCCCGGCGGCGAGCTTCTTCTGCAGCGCCCGCGCGGCCTCGATGATGGCGAACGACCAGGATTCGGTGCCGCGCGAGCCACCGGCGATGAACGCGGGTCCGAAGTCGCTGTCGGCGATCCGGATCCGCACCGCCGCCAGCGGCACGTCCAGCGCCTCCGCGGCGACCTGGGCGAGCGCGGTGCGCGCGCCGGTGCCGATGTCGGCGGCGGCGATGCGCACCTCGTACGTCCCGTCGGCGTCCGCGGTGATGGCGGCGCTGGAGGGCATCGGCCCGGCGCCGAACGATCCGGCGGCGACCCCGGTGCCGAGCAGCCAGCGCCCGTCCCGGCGCACCCCGGGCCGCGGGTCCCGCTGCCACCAGCCGAAGCGGCTCGCGCCCTGTTCGAGGCAGTCCACCAGCCTGCGGCTGCTGAACGGCTTCCCGGAGGCGGGCCCGACGGCCGGTTCGTTGCGCAGTCGCAGCTCCACCGGGTCGATGTCGAGGCGCTCGGCGAGCTCGTCCATCGCCGATTCCAGCGCGAACGAGCCGGGTGCCGCGCCGGGCGCGCGCATCCAGCCCGGTGAGGGCACGTTCAGCGGCACCACCTTGGTGCGGGTGCGGATCGCCTCGGACGCGTACATGACGCCGGTGAGCTCGGTGCCGAGCTCCACGAACTCCTTGACGGTGGAGGTGAACGAGTGCGATTCGTGGTCGACGGCGCGCAACCGGCCGTCGGCGTCCGCGGCGAGCCGCACCCGCTGCTCGGTCGCCGAGCGCAGCGAGGTGATGGCGAAGACCTGCGGCCGGGTCAGCACCACCCGCACCGGGCGCTGCAACTGCGTCGCGGCCATCACCGCCAGCACGAGCTGCGGGCCGAGGGCCTTGGAGCCGAAGCCGCCGCCGACGTGCTCGGAGCGGATCCGCACCGCCGCCGGGTCGAGGTCGAACAGCGTCGCCACGACCTGCGCGACCAGGTAGGAGCCCTGGTTGGCGTCGACGACTTCGAGCCTGCCGTCCTCCCAGCGGGCCATCGACGCGTGCGGCTCCATCGCGGTGTGGTGCTCTTCGGGCGTGGTGTAGGTGTGCTCGACGACGGCGGCGGCCGCGTCGGCCTCGGTGTCCACGTCGCCCTTGTCGACGGTGCCCGCGCCCTGCGGTGCGTACTCGGCGGGGTGCCCGGCGCGGAACCCGGCGTCGTGCGGTTCTTCCTCGTAGGTGACCTGGAGGGCGTCGGCGGCGGCGCGGGCCTGCTCCGGCGTCTTCGCGACCACCAGCGCCACCGGGTGCCCCACGTACCGCACCCGGTCGTCCTGCAGGAGTTGCAGCCCTGGATCGGGCCCGAAGATCCCGGCTTCCGGGTTGAGCCGCGGCGCGTTGCCGTGGTGCAGCACGGTGAGCACGCCCGGCATGTCCAGCACCGCGTCCTCGTCGAGGGAGGTGATCCGGCCGTGCGCGACGGTGGACAGCACCAGCGAGCCGTGCGCGAGGTCCTCGATGGGGTGATCTCCGGCGTAGCGGGCTTCGCCGGTGACCTTGGCGCGGCCTTCGAGGCGGGTGTGCGCGGAGCCCGCGGTGCCGGTGTCCGCGGGTGCGGTGGTGGTGGTGCTCGTGGCGCTCAGCCGCGGGTCGACGGTGGTCATCGGGTGGCCTCCTCGGCGATCTCGGTCAGCACGGACACCACGAGGTTCCGGATCAGCGGCACCTTGTACCCGTTGTGCGGCAGGGGTGTCGCGGCGGCGAGTTCGGTGTCGGCGGCGGCGCCGAACTCCGCGGCGGTGGCGGGGCGGCCCAGCAGCGCCTGCTCCGCCGCGCGTGCCCGCCACGGCCGGTTGGCGACGGCGCCGAACGCGATGCGCACGTCGGAGACGACCCCGTCGCGGACGTCGAGGGCGGCGGCGATGGAGCCGTTCGCGAACGCGTAGGAGGCGCGTTCCCGTACCTTCCGGTACCGGGAGCGGGCCGCGATCTCCGCGCCAGGCAAGGAGATCCCGGTGATCAGGGCGCCCGCGGGCAGCGCGACGTCCGCGTCCGGGCGGTCCCCCACCGGGCGGTGGAAGTCCGAATAGGACAGTTCGCCGGTGCCGTCGGCGGTCTCGTAGGACACCACGGCGTCGAACGCGGCCAGCGGTACCGCCATGTCCGACGGGCTGGTCGCCGCGCACTGCTCGGACCAGTCGAAGATCGCGTGGTTGTGGTGCTCGCCCTCGATGGCCGGGCAGCCGCTGCCCGGCACCCGCTTGTTGCAGGGCTGCGTGACGTCGGCGAAGTAGCCGCACCGGGTGCGCTGCAACAGGTTCCCGCCGACGGTGGCCACGTTGCGCAGCTGCCCCGACGCGCCCGCGAGCACGGCCTGGGCGAGCGCGGGGAAGCGGCGCCGCACCTCCGGGTGGTTGGCGACCTCGCTGTTGGTGGCGGTGGCGCCGATGCGCAGCCCGCCGTCCGCGGCGACCTCGATGGTGTTCAGCGGCAGCCTGCGCACGTCCACCAGCTGCGGCGGGGTCTCCACCCCGACCTTCATCAGGTCGACGAGGTTGGTGCCGCCGCCGAGGAACCGGGCGTCCGGGTTCTCGGCGAGCAGGGCGGTGGCGGTGCGCACGTCGGTGGCGCGCCGGTAGTCGAACTCCTTCACGCCGAGACCTCCGATCCGCCGCGGGACACGGTGCTCGCGGCCTCGTGCACGGTGGCGGCCTGCGCGACGGCGCGGACGATGGAGTTGTGCGCGCCGCAGCGGCACAGGTTGCCGCTCATCCGCTCGCGGATCTCCGCGGCGTCCAGCGCGGGCGCACCGGCCTCGGGCCGCACGTCCGCGGTGGCGGCGCTGGGCCAGCCCGCGGCGTGCTCCTGGATGACGGCGACGGCCGAGCAGATCTGCCCGGGCGTGCAGTAGCCGCACTGGTAGCCGTCGAAGTCGAGGAACGCCTGCTGCACCGGGTGCAGCCGGTCGCCGTCGGCGATGCCCTCGACGGTGGTGATCTCGGAGCCGTCGGCGGCGACGGCCAGCTGCAGGCAGGACACGGCGCGCTGCCCGTCGAGCAGCACGGTGCAGGCGCCGCACTGGCCCTGGTCGCAGCCCTTCTTGGTGCCCACGAGGTCGAGGCCGTCGCGGAGCGCGTCGAGCAGGGTGGTGCGGTTGTCGACCGCGAGCGAACGGTCCTCGCCGTTCACCCGCAGCGAGATGGTGGTGTGGTGGGGCATGGGGATCTCCGTCGGTGGCCGACAAGAACGGGAACGGACACCGCCGCGGCGGCGCCTCACGAGTGTGACCGGGCACGGCCGGGTTCGCGCTGCACCGAGGCCGCGGGGAACGCACGTCGGGATTGCGGCGCACCCCCTCGGGACGATTCCGGCCGATCCGTCGAAACGGATCAACGACCGGGAACCCGGAAAAAATCCCGGCGGCGGGCGTCGCTGGTCAGCGAGGTGCGTGCACCCGGTCGGGGAGTGGCGGGCGTGCCCGCACCCGATCTCGGGTACCCCTCGTTCGGACGCGGAACCGCGGTCGAGGAGGCGCAGCGGAATGCCATCGTCGAGGACGGGACGTCGCACCAGGCCGGTTCGTCGGCTCGAAGACCTCGTCACCATCGTCAAGGTCGGCAACGTGCGGCGCGCGGTCACCGCCGCCGGCATCGGCAACATGATGGAGTGGTTCGACTTCGGGGTGTTCAGCTACCTCGTGGTCATCACCGGGAAGGTGTTCTTCCCCGCCGGGAACGCCACCGCGCAGCTGCTGGCCACGTTCGCCACGTTCGCCGTTGCGTTCCTGGTCCGGCCGCTCGGCGGGTTCGTGTTCGGCCCGCTGGGGGACCGGATCGGGCGCAAGAAGGTGCTGGCCATCACGATGATGACCATGGCGGCGGGCACCACCGCCATCGGCCTGATCCCGTCCTACGCGACGATCGGCATCTGGTCGCCGGTGCTGCTGCTGGTGGCCCGCGTCGTGCAGGGCTTCTCCACCGGCGGCGAGTACGGCGGGGCCACCACGTTCGTCTCCGAGTACTCGCCGGACAAGCGGCGCGGTTTCCTCGCCAGCTGGCTGGAGTTCGGCACCCTCGCCGGGTATTCGCTCGGCGCCGCCGTGGTCACCGTGCTGCTCACGACCCTGGGCGAGCAGGACATGGTGGGCTGGGGCTGGCGCATCCCGTTCCTGCTGGCCGCGCCGCTCGGCGCGATCGGGCTGTACCTGCGGTTCCGGCTGGAGGAGACGCCCGCGCAGCAACAGCAGCAGGAGAGCGGCGGCGCGGACGAGGGGCAGCTGGCCGGCTACCGCACCATCTTCCGCGACCACTGGCGGCCGCTGCTGTTGTGCGTGGCGCTGGTGGCGGTGTTCAACGTGGTCAACTACATGCTCACCTCGTACATGCCCACCTACATCACCGCGGACCTGCACTACGCGCACACCTCGGCGCTGATCTTCGTGCTGGTCACCATGCTGATCATCATGGGTTTCGTGGTGCGGCTCGGGCGCATCTCGGACCGGATCGGCCGGTTGCCGATCATCACGGCGGGCTCGGCGGCGCTGGTGGTGCTGTCCTGGCCCGCGTTCTGGCTGATCAGCCGCGGCTCGGTGGGGCTGGTGGTGGCCGGGCTGGTGCTGATCGGGCTGATGCTGATCGCGTTCAGCTCCACGATGCCGTCGAGCCTGCCCGCGCTGTTCCCCACCGAGGTGCGCTACGGCGGCGTGTCCATCGGGTTCAACATCTCGGTCGCGCTGTTCGGCGGCACCACCCCGCTGCTGTCGCAGGCGCTGGTCACCGGCACCGGGCACAGCACGGCGCCCGCGTTCCTGCTGATGGCGGCGGGCGTCGTGGGGTTGATCGCGACCTGGTTCTCCCGCGAGTCCGCGGGATTGCCGCTGCCGGGCGCGAAACCCACCGTGTCCTCCCGCGAAGAGGCCCGCGAGGCGGTGGCGGACATGCGCGAGCGGGACGACCGGGCATGATCGGGAGCGGAAGTCGAGCTGATCGGGAGTGGTGGTCGTGAAGGCAGCGGTGTACTACGAGAACGGCGGGCCGGACGTGCTGCGCTACGCGGACGTCCCGGACCCGGAGGTGGGCCCGGGGGAGGTGCTGCTGCGCATCGAGGCCGTCGGTGTGCAGGGCGGGGACCTGCTGCACCGGCAGGCCGCGCCGCCGCCGAGCACGCCGCACGTCGTCGGCTACCAGGCCGCGGGCACCGTCGCCGCCGTCGGCGCGGACGTCACCGGGCTGCGCGAGGGCCAGCGGGCCGTGGCGTTCATGCCGCACGGTTCGCACGCGGAACTGGCCGCGGTGCCGGAGCACAACGCCTACCGCGTCCCCGACGACCTCGATCCCCGGCTGGCCGCCGGCATCCCCGTCGAGTTCGGCACCGCCGACGACTGCCTGTTCGAGTTCGGTCGGTTGCGCGCGGGCGAAGTGGTGCTGGTGCAGGCCGCGGCGGGCGGTGTCGGCCTGGCCGCGGTGCAGCTGGCCGCCGCCGCGGGAGCCACGGTGCTCGGCACGGCGTCCAGCGCGGAGAAGCTGGCACGGCTCGGCGAGCACGGGCTGCACCACGCGATCAACTACCGGGACGAGGACGTGGCCGCCCGGGTCGCCGAGCTCACCGACGGCCGCGGCGTCGACCTGGTGGTGGACCCGGTCGGCGGTCGCACCTTGGAGAGCAGCGTGGCCGCGCTGGCCTACCGCGGCCGGATCAGCTGGGTGGGCCAGGCCGGGCGGGAACCGAACCCGCCGCGGCTCGACCCGCTGATGTTCAAGAACGCCTCGCTCAACGGCGTGTACTTCGGCGGCGAGATGGCGCACGACCCGGCCCGCACCCGCGCGCTGGTGGAACGCCTCATCGGACGGGTCGCGGCGGGCGAGCTGACCGTGGTCGTGGACCGCGAGTTCCCGCTCGCCGAGGCCGCTGCCGCTCACCGCCACATCGAGAGCCGCGCCGCCTTCGGCCGGGTCCTGCTGATCCCCTGATCCCGCCGCGTCAGCGCACCGGCGCACTCGTGGCCGGTGCGCGGCGGTCGGGCAGCGCGCTGCGGGCGGCGGCAACGGCCGCGACGCAGCACAGCACCGGCAGGAAGAACGCCAGGTTCAACGGCACCACGTAGGTGAGCGGCCCGATCACGGCGGGCCCGGCGAGCATGCCGACGAACCCGAGCCCGGCCACCCGGGAGACGTTGGCCCCGGCCGCGGCGTCGTCGGCGTGCCCGGCGGCGCTCAGCAGCTGCGGCACGCACCCGGCCAGGCCGACGCCGAACACGGCCCACCCGGCGAGCGCGAGCGGCACCCACGGGGACAGCGCCGCCGCGGTGAGCCCGACCGCGGCGATCCCGGCCCCGCCCCGCAGGACCACCCGCGGCCCCACCCGCGCCGCGACCCGGTCGGCGAGCAGCCGGCCCGCGGTCATGGTGGTGGCGAACGCCCCGTACCCGAGGGCGGCGGTGGCGGGCTGCGCGCCCAGCACGTCGCGCAGGTGCAGCGCGCTCCAGTCGTTGGCGACGCCCTCGCACAGCATGATCAGGAACGCGAGCCCGGCCAGCAGCCACACCCGCCCCGCGACCGGGCGACGACCGTCCGAAGTGGACTCGACGGGTTCCGGTGCGGGCTCCGGCCGCAGCAGCCCGCGCGCGGCGACCGCGCCGAGCACCAGTCCCAGCACCGCCGCGGCGCCGAGCGAGGTCGCCGGGCTCCACCCCCAGCCGAGGGTGCGCGCCCCGATCAGCGCCGCGGCCACGCCCCCGACGGAGAACGCGGCGTGGAAGGCGGACATCACCGGCCGCCCGTACGCGCGCTCCACCTGCACCGCGTGCGCGTTCATGCTCACGTCGAGGCAGCCGTTGCAGAACCCGAACACCAGCAGCGCGATTCCGAGCGTCCAGCCGTCCACCGCCAGCCCCGGCAGCACCACGGCGAGGCTGCACGCGGCGGCGCTCACCGGCACGACCAGCCGGGCGCCGAACCGGTCGGTCAGCGGGCCCACGAGCTGCATGGCCGCGACGGCACCCGCCCCGAGCAGCAGCAGGAGCCAGCCGAGCAGGGCGTGATCGATCCGCACCGCGCGCTCGACCACCGGGATGTGCACGATCCACATGCCCATCAGGAAGCCGCACAGGACGAAGTGGGCGAACGTGGCGATCCGCGCCGCCCGCAACCGAGTGTTCATGAATTCAAACATAACGAACATATTCGATGTTCGAAATGTTGACCTGTGGACGGAGTCCGTGTTCACATGGAGCATGTCCAGCGCACAACGGCTCAAGCGGATCACCGAAGCGGTGCGGGAGGCCGGTTCGCTCGGTGTCGCCGAACTCGCCGCGCTCACCGGTGCCTCCGAGATGACGATCCGCCGCGACCTCGAAGCGCTCGCCGACGAAGGCGTGCTCGAGCGCTACCGCGGTGGAGCACGCAGCCTCCTGCTCCGCGGCGACGAGCCGCCGTTCGCGCTGCGCGCCCAGGACGGCGCCGACGTCAAACGGCGCATCGCCACCGCAGCCGCCGACCTGATCGCCGACGGCGAATCGGTCGTGCTGGACAGCGGCACCACCTGCCTCGAAGTCGCCCGCGCACTGGCGCACCGCCGCCTGACCGTCGTGCCCCTGTCCCTGCACGCGGCGAACGAACTGGCCACGGCACCGGAGATCACCCTGCTGGTCCCCGGCGGCAGGCCGCGCGCCCAGGAACTCGCCTTCACCGGCCCGCTCACCCACGCCTCGCTGGCCGCGCTGCGCTTCGACACCGCGATCCTCGGCTGCTGCGGCCTCACCGCCGCCGACGGCCTCACCGCCTACGACCTCGACGACGCCGCCACCAAGCGCGCCGCCATGGCCTCCGCCCGCCGCGTCATCGCCGTCACCGACTCGGCCAAGCTCACCCGCACCTCGCTCGCCTTCGTCGCGCCCCCCACGGCCCTGCACGCCCTCATCACCGACGCGGCGGCCCCCGACACCGAAGTCACCGCCTTCGAATCAGCAGGAGTGACCGTCCGAACCACCTGACCCGGCCCTCGGGCGTGCCGATGATCAGAGCCGAGCGGAGGGGATACGGCAGGGGGACGCTCGGTCGAAATCGGGTGCTCGACCGCGGCCCGCCGCGGTCATCCGGCCACCCATCGTCCGAATCGGGGGCTGGTGGTGGTCCGCAGCGGATTTCGAGAGCAAAAGAAAAACCCCAGGCCGTGTGACCTGGGGTTGTGGTGCGCCAACAGGGACTCGAACCCCGAACCCGCTGATTAAGAGTCAGCTGCTCTGCCAGTTGAGCTATTGGCGCTGGGTGTCCGCCGGGATTTCGTTCTTGCCGTCTCCCTGGCGACGAAAGAAACTTTAGCACCCCGTTTCGGGGGATGAATCGGGGGGTCCCTTCGGGGGTGCGCGGTGGTGTTTCAGCCGGTCGGCGGGGTTCGATGTCGCTGAGCGAGCAACCGGGGGGTGTGGTCGTGCGTCTGACGGGTGAAGATCCGCGGTTGACTCTTCGTGCAGGGCTGGTCGTCGGCTACACGGTCGGGGGGCTGATGCACACTGGTCTCAGTCGGATGTGGGGATCGGATCGAACGGACAGTCACGCATGAAGCTGTGTCTTAACTCTGTCGGGAGAGTTCTAGGGTTGTCGTCCCGTGCGGTGCCTGCTGCGGTCGTGGTGCTGGTGGGCGTGCTCCTCGCGTCCTGCACCGGCGGCGGGACCAGCGGCGCCCAGGCGCCCCCGCCGCCGCCGCCCGCCTCCGCGCGGTTCGACCCGGCGAACGGTGCCCAGCAGATCTCGCCGACCGCCCCCATCACGGCCACCGCCGTCGACGGCACGATCACCGCCGCCGAACTGGTGAACCAGGACGGCAAGGCGGTCGCCAACACCGTCGCGCCGGACGGGTCGAGCTGGTCCGCGTCCGAGCCCCTCGGCTACGGCAAGACCTACACCGCGAAGCTCACCCTGCAGGGCGCCGCGGGCGCGCCGGTCGTCCAGGAATCCACGTTCAGCACCATCGATCCCGAGAACCAGACCTACGTGTCGATGAACCCGCTCGACGGCGAGACCGTCGGCGTCGGCCAGCCGCTCGCCTTCTACTTCTCCGAGAACGCGCCCGCCCCGGACAAGGCGAAGGCCGAAGAGGCCATCCGCATCCAGACCGAACCGGCCGTCGAAGGCGCCTTCTACTGGTTCGACGACCGCGAAGTGCACTGGCGGCCCGAGCACTACTGGAAGCCCGGCACGAAGATCACCATCAACGCGGACGTCTACGGCAAGGACCTCGGCAACGGCTCCTGGGGCGAGGAGAACCGCACCGCCACCATCACCATCGGCGACGCCGTCGTGCTCCACGCCGACGGCTCCAGCCACACCATGTCGATCGACGTCAACGGGGTCACCCAGCGGACCATGCCGGTCTCCCTCGGCAAGCCCGCCTGGCCGTCCAACAACGGCGTGCACGTCGTCACCGAGCACCACGCCACGAAGATCATGGACTCGTCCAGCTACGGCCTCGACGTCGACAACGGCGGCTACCGCACCGAGGTCAAGTGGGCCGTGCGCATCTCCAACGGCGGCGAATTCCTGCACGCGGCCCCGTGGTCGGTCGCCCAGCAGGGCAGCAGCAACGTCAGCCACGGCTGCATCAACATGAGCGACGCCAACGCCAAGTGGATCTACGACCTGCTCAAGAAGGGCGACGTCGTCGAGATCACCAACTCCGGCGGGCCGAACCTGCGGTCCTGGGACGGTTTCGGCGACTGGCAGGTCCCCTGGACGGAATGGACGGCGGGCAACCGGTGAAGATCGCTCGCCCTGCTCGGCGGGGCGAGTGGCGGAACCTCAGCGGCTTCCTCGCGAGGACGGCGTTGTCGCGCGTGGCGGAGAGCCACCTGTGAAAACGATCCCGCAGCGAGGAAGCCGCGGAGAATCCGCGGCGGTGCCGGGCGCGTGCGTGGTCGGCGCTCAGCGGCCTCGCCGCTGACGGGAAAAAGTGGTTCGGGGATTTCCGTTCCCCCGCAATGCGAAAGGCCCGCTCCGGGAAGGAGCGGGCCTTTTCTCGCGGGGTGAGTGACGGGATTCGAACCCGCGACTCCTGGGACCACAACCCAGTGCTCTACCTACTGAGCTACACCCACCGCAGCTTCCGATCGGCCGGTGAACCCGGTCGTCCGGAGCAACACGAATATCCTAGCGTGCGCCGCGCGGCGGGCTGCGACCGGGCTCCCGGCCGGGTGCGGAACCGGTATCACTCCTGGTCGGAGCTCCGGCCGGTGCCCGCCGGGCCGTGGCCGGCCAGCAGGTCCGCTGCGACGGCCTGCGCCTGCTCGGTGGTCGGCCCCGGCTCCGCCACGAACGCGGTCCGCCGGTAGTACGCCAGCTCGCGGATGGACTCCCGCACGTCCGCGAGCGCGCGGTGCGCCAGGCCCTTCTCCGGCTGCGCGTAGTAGATCCGCGGGAACCAGCGCCGGCACAACTCCTTGATGGAGGACACGTCCACCATGCGGTAGTGCAGGTGCGCGTCCAGCGCAGGCATGTCGCGGGCGATGAACCCGCGGTCGGTGGCGATGGAATTGCCCGCCAGCGGCGCCGACACGGTGTCCGGCACGTGCTCGCGGATGTAGTCCAGGACGCGTTGTTCGGCCTCGGCCGTGGTGACCGCGGAGCGCCGCACCTCCTCGGTCAGCCCGGAGCGGGCGTGCATGTCCCGCACCACCTCGGGCATCCCCGACAGCGCCTCGTCCGGGGCGTGGATCACGATGTCCACGCCCTCGCCGAGGATGTTGAGGTCGGCGTCGGTGACCAGGGCGGCGATCTCGATCAGAGCGTCCTTGCCCAGGTCGAGACCGGTCATTTCACAGTCGATCCACACTAGACGGTCGTTCACCTCACCGAGCCTAACGCGGTGCGGCCGGGCACCGGGATCGCACCGGCGCCGCGCAGATCACCGTTCGGTATCGGCGGAACCCTCGCGCAGCCGCGCGGGCACGACCTTGCCGGTGGCGTTGCGCGGCAGCTCGGACAGGAACACGACGTCGCGGGGCAGCGCGAAACCGGGCAGCGCGGGCCGGACCCGTTCCCGCACCGCCTCGCCGTCCAGCTCGGCGCCGTCGACGAGCACCACGTACGCGGCGAGGCGCTGGCCGAACTCGGCGTCGTCCACGCCGATCACGGCGACTTCGGAGATCTCCGGCAGCGTGGCGATCGCGTCCTCGGTCTCCTTCGGGTACACGTTCTCGCCACCCGAGACGATCATGTCGTCCTCGCGGCCCACCACCTGCAGCCGCCCGGCCTCGTCGATGCGGCCCAGGTCGCCGGTGGCGAGCATGCCGTCGCGGACCTCCTTGCCACCGCCGCCGGTGTAGCCCTCGAAGAGCATGTCGTTGCGGACGAAGATCCGCCCGGTCTCGCCGTCGCGCACCTGCGCGCCCTGCTCGTCGAGGATCCGCACGCTGGTACCGCGCGGCGGGCGCCCCGCGGTGCCGGGGGAGTCGGCGAGCTCGCGCGGCGTGGCGATGCTCACCCACGACGCCTCGGTGGAGCCGTAGAAGTTGTAGAGGACCTCGCCGAACACGCGCTGGAAGCGGGTGGCGAGGTCGGCAGGCAGCGCCGAACCGCTGGCGGCCACGATCCGCAGCGACGACGTGTCGTAGGGCTCGATCGCCTCCCGCGGCAGGTCCAGGATGCGCTGCAGCATCACCGGCACCACGAACAGCGCCGTCGCGCGGTGCCGCTGCACGGCCGCGAGCGCCTGCTGCGGCTCGAACTTGCGGCGCAGCACCAGGGTGGCGCCGATGGCCGAACCGAGCTGGAACGCGGCCAGGCCCCAGGTGTGGAAGATCGGCGCCGCCAGCATGATCCGCTCCCCGGCGCGCAGCGGCATCCGGGACATGATCGTCGCCGCGGGGCCGACCCCGGGCGGCGCGGGCCTGCGGGCGCCCTTCGGGGCGCCGGTGGTGCCGGAGGTGAGCACGATGATCCGCGCGTGCCGGGGGCGGCGCGGCAGCGTACCGGTGGCGGAGCTGCCGATGAGGTGCTCCAGGGTGGCCTTGCGGGTGGTGCCCTCGGTCCAGGCGAGCACCACGTCGAGCTCCAGGTCGGGCAGCGCCTCGACGAACTCGACGTCGGCGATGAGCAGGTCGGCGCGCTGCTCCTCGAGCACGGTGCGCATCTGGTGCGGGCGCAGCCCGGTGTTGAGCAGCACCACGTCGGCGCCGATCTTGCCGCAGGCCACGATGGTCTCGACGAGCCCGTGGTGGTTGCGGCACAGCACCGCGACCCGGCTGGTGTCCCGGATGCCGCGGGCGCGCAGCCCGCGGGCGAGGCGGGTGGTGCGCTGCTCCAGTTCGAGGAAGCTCAGCGCGCCGCGCTCGTCGATCACGGCGGGCCGGTCGGGGTGCCGGATCGCGGCGACGGCGTAGCCCAGCGCGGGGGTGACGCCCCAGCGCCGCCAGGCGAAGACGATGCGCAGCAGCTTGTCCGGGCGCATCGGGCGGACGACGCCCTGCCGGGTCAGCAACCACAGCGTCTGCAGCGGTGGGGCGAGGCGATCCGCCCCGGCCCGGACGGCCGCCTTCGCCGCCTCGCCTCGTGTCCGTATCGCCGGCCGTCGCAACATCGCCACGCGTCTCCTCCGATTTAGCTACTCATCGGTAGATAATGCCTCGGGGGACGACGCGGGGGAAGGGCTCACCGGTCCGGAACGGGGTGTTCCGGTGCCGCCGCCGACACCACGGCCTCCCGGATCGCGGCCCGCAGGCGGCCCGCCTCCAATGGTGCCAGCACCGCGGTCTCCCCGGGCGGTGCGACGACCACGACGTTGCCCTGGTTCACGTACACCGCCATGTTCCGCCGCCGGCCAGCCACATCGCGGCAGCTCACCTGCCACTGCTCGTTGTCGGTCACGCGACCTCCCCTCCCTCGCGGGACGTTCGTCCGGTACGTCCTCCGGTAGTAAGACGACTCAGGATCACCGACGTGACGGGTGTTCGCCTGATTAATCTTGGAATTTCCACCGGGAGGTTGCCCGCGGGGTTCCGCCGCCGGTCGGAGCGGCCCTGGGAGACTGCGATCATGGCTGGTTACGACAGGTTGCTGTGGCGCACCCTGCACCGCGTGCTGCTGGTGCTCGCGGTCGGCGTGCTGGGTCTGCTGCTCGGTCTCGGGCACGGCCCGAGCCGGGCCGACTCGCTGTTCGGCGTCCTCGTCGTGGCGCTCGTGGCGCTGCCGGTGTGGATCACGTACCAGCGGATGACGCCGGTCGCCCGCGGCAACCTGCGCGCGCTGCCGCGGCACCGGCCGCTGATGGCCGCGATGATCGGGCTGCTGGGCCTGGTGGCGCTGCTCGTGCTCTGCTGGACGCTGTTCAACGCGCTGAACCCCGGCACCCTCGCCCCGCTCACGCTGGCGCTGGTGGGCGTGGTGCTCGCGGCGCTGGTCGCGCTGCTGAACCGCGTGCTGTGAACGGGTTCCCCGCGGCCCCGGTCGAGCGGGGCCGCGCGGGGGAACCGGTCAGACCGGGCGGACCGTCAGCGCGCCCGGCTCGGCGGTGAACGTCAGCGCACCCTCGAAGTCGGCGATCGGCAGCTCGTCCCGCACCAGCCGGTGCGGCGCGTCCGCGGTCTCCACCTGAACTTCGGTGGCGGCGAAGGTCTGCTCGGCGAAGTCCGGGCCCGCGAGCCGGACCTCGAGCCGCTGCTCGTGCAGCGTGATCGCCGCGGAACCACCCGGCACCGAGACCGGCTCGCCGTCGGCGGTGACGATCAGGCTGCCCTGGCCCTCGGTCTCCGGGCGCACCGCGACGTGCGAGAGGGCGACGTCGCGCCGGTCCTCGGACGCGGTGACGCCGATGACGTCCCGCGACTCCGGCCCGCCCGTCTCGTCGCCGCGCACGGCCAGCAGCGGGGCGCGCAGCTTCGCGGCCAGCCGGTACGGCTGCCAGGAACCGGCGCCGATCAGGTTCACCACCGAGGTGATCTCGCTGTCGGCGAGCAGCCGCTCGCTGCCCACGGCCGGGGTGATCTCGATGGCCGCGACCCCGCGCTCCTCCAGCAGATCGCGCAGCGCCTTGGCGCGCAGCCTGCTGTTGCGGTCGAACCCGCGGGTGATGGCGACGGCTCCGGACGTCCCGCCCTGCGCTGCGGCGTCGGCGAGACCGGCCAGCGGAGCCCAGACCTCCGCCGGATCCGGCCGGGTGGAGCGGCGGGAGCGGGCGGACTGAGGGGCGTCGGCAGTGGTGTCCATTGCGTCAACTTTAATCCGCCACGCAGGGTCGCCTCACTAGGCGATCAGCTGTCGGCGGTGTGACTTCCCTCGCGCCTACGCGTCCCAGGTGGTGACGACGAGATCGCCGTCACGTTCCAGCTGTTCGTCCACGGCCCGCTCGCACTCCGCGCAACGCTCCGTGATGCGGCGGCTCGACGGTTCCTTGGTGGCCGGCCAGGTCTCGTGCGGGAGCTTGATCGTCGTGTCGCAGAGGGTCTGCACCGGATCCCCGGCGGGTCTGGCGCCCGGGCGCACCGTGATCGCGTGCCGGAGGCGCTTGCCCGCTCCGACGATCCACCACACGTGCTCTTGATCGGGGAACATGTGCCGTCCCACCCCCATACCTGTCAGGACGACCCGCGGGCGCAGTTCGTCCGGCTTCGGTCCACTGGCCGGATCTCGAACTCTAGACGGAACGACCAGCTGCCACGTTGCATTCGCGTAGCGGCGGCTGGCGCCGGCTGCGCTGCTCCGATCGTGTGAGAGCGACTGTTCGGCCCAGCGGTCTGACCCCGCCGCTGACGTGCTGCTGCGCCGCTCGACCCAGCGAACCGAGCCCGAGATCTGCTTGTGGTGAGAAGGATCACCGATCATGCTGATCGCCGATCTCCGCGCTCGTCGTCCGCGGACGAGTCGAGCGGAAGAGGAGGCGCGGCCGTGACGGACCTGCACTTCCCACGTCCGCCCGAGGATCCGCAGGAACCCGGTTCGCTCACCCGCTGGCTGGTCCGGGACGGCGCCCGGGTCCGCAGCGGCGCCCCGGTCGCCGAAGTGCTGACCGGTGGAACGCCGCGCACGGTGCGCGCCCCGGCGAGCGGGACGCTGTGGCGGCAGGGCAGGGCGGGGGAGCGGTTCACCGCGGGCGCGATCATCGGCCTCGTCGAGTGAACCGCCGGGTTGACGCCCGTTGCTAGGTTGGGGCCAGTGACGCGGGGTGCCCGGGCGACCGGGCTGAGAGCAGACCCGTCGAACCTGACCTAGTTCGTGCTAGCGGAGGGACGTCACCGACGTGACCACTCGTGCTGCCCAGACCGGCCGTCCTGCCCAGACCGGCCCTGCTGACCAGACCACTCGTGCCGCCCGGTCCGGCTCCGGGCGGATCCCGAACGTGCTGACCATCGCGGGCACCGACCCCAGCGGTGGGGCCGGGATCCAGGCCGATCTGAAGGCCTTCTCCGCGAACGGCGCCTACGGCATGTCCGTGGTGACCGCGCTGGTCGCGCAGACCACCACCGGTGTCGCGGAGGTCCGCGAGGTGCCGCCGGAGTTCGTCACCGCCCAGCTGGCGACGCTGCTCGACGACGTGCGGGTGGACGCGGTGAAGATCGGGATGCTGGCGAACGCCGAGGTGATCCGCGCGGTGGTCGCCGTGCTGGACCGCTACGCCCCGCCGCACGTGGTGCTGGATCCGGTGATGGTCGCCAAGAGCGGGCACCGGCTGCTCGCCGACGACGCGGTGGCGGTGCTGCGGGACGAGCTGCTGCCGCGGGTCGACCTGATCACCCCGAACCTGCCGGAGGCGGCGGACCTGCTGGGCGAACCGGAGATCACCGGCTCGGCCGGGATGGCCGCGCAGGCCGAGCGGCTCGCGGACCTGGGCGCCAAGCAGGTGCTGCTCAAGGGCGGGCACCTGCGCGCGGAACCGGCGAGCGCCGACTTGTTCCGCGGCGACGGGGAGGTGCGTTGGCTGCGCAGCGAGCGGATCGACACCACGAACGACCACGGCACCGGCTGCACGCTGTCGGCGGCCATCGCGGCGCTGCGCCCCCGCAGGCCGGACTGGGCGAGCGCGGTGCGCGACGGCAAGGAGTACCTGACCGAGGCGTTGCGGGCCGCGGAGCGCCTCGACGTGGGGCGCGGGCACGGGCCCGTGCACCACTTCCACCGCTGGTGGTGAGATCGGAGGAGCGGAGATCATGAGCAGGTTGCCCGATCCGCCCGCGGGCGGTTTCTGCGCTAAGGCCTGGGAACGCACCGCCGAGCTGCAACGGGCCGTGGTGGCGCACCCGTTCAACGCGGCGCTCGCCGACGGCACCCTCGACCGGGAGCGGTTCGCGTTCTACATCGTGCAGGACGCCCGCTACCTGATCGCGTTCGCGCAGGCGCTGTCCGCGGCCGCGACCCGGTCCGATGATCCGGCGGACGCGGCGTTCCTGGCGGGGGCCGCGCGGGGTGCGCTGGTGGAGGAACGCCGGTTGCACGCGGGCTACGTCGAGGAGTTCGGGCTGTCCGCGGACGATCTGGCGGGCGCGGGCGTGGTCACCTCGCCGTCGTGCACCGCCTACACCTCGTTCCTGCGGGCGAGCGCGCTGGTGGACCCGTACCCGGTGCTGCTGGCGGCGGTGCTGCCGTGTTTCTGGGTGTACCAGCACGTGGGCAGCGAGATCCTCGCCGCCGTCGGCGACGCGTCGGCGCACCCGTACCGCCGGTGGATCGAGACCTACGCCGACGAGGAGTTCGCCGAGGCGGTGCTGGCGGCCCGCGAGCTCACCGACCGGGCGGCGGCCGCCGCCGACGAACCGGTGCGGGAGCGGATGCTGGCCGCGTTCACCCGGGCGAGCGAGTACGAGTGGATGTTCTGGGACGGCGCCTGGCGGCTCGAGCAGTGGCCGACGGCGCGGTGGATCCCGCGGTGAAAGTCGTTGCGGCGGCACGGTTTTCGCACGTCGGCGGGCCGCCCGATCCGATCACCCTCCGCAACGGCCGCCCGCGCGCGACGGGGGCGGTGCCGCGGGTGGTCAGCGGTGGTGGGGGCGCTCGCGAGCAGCGTGATCAGGAGCACTTTCGGACCGTGTTAACGAACACCCTCAGCCACGACGATGAGGCAAACGACACGTTCGTTCGGCGTGTTCGGTCGTGGGGGGTCCGCCTCCCACCGCGCGGGGTTCGGTGGCCTTGAGTACGGGGACTTCAATTCTGATCATGCTGGCGGGGATGCTGGTGCCGGTGCTGGCCGCAGCCCCCTTCTACATCGCCGACCGCCGGGCGGACGCCGAGTCCGCCCAGGCGGAGACGGAGCCTGAGACATCGTCCGCGGACATCCACGTGCTGCGGCCCCGCGCCGAGGGCACCTGCGAGACCGGGCAGGCGGCGGCCTGATCGCGTCGCCGCCCGGCTCGGCGGTTCAGTCCCCGTAGATGGACCAGGCGAGCTTCGACTTGGCCTCCTGCAGCGCGTCCAGCGTCGACCGCTCGTAGCCGCCCTCCTGCGGCTGCGGCGGCACCTGGAGGCCTTCGCTGAGGCCCCAGCCGGAGCCGCGCTGGATCAGCGAGCGGTGCTTGTTCGTGTAGTACCCGGAGTTGATCGACACGGCGACGCCGTGCGCCCCGGCCGCCGCGGCCATCAGGTGCATGTGGAACCGGGTCGACAGCCAGCGCTGGCCGGCGGCCGCGGGCAGCCCGTGGTCCATGATCTCGGAGAACGGGTAGAAGCGGGCGCCGGGCAGGTCGTGCTCGACGAGGGCGAACACCTCGCGGTCCACCCGCGGGATGCCTTCGATGACGCCGACCTGCTCGGGCCGCACGTCCCAGGCGCGCAGCGTGTCGAGCAGGAACCCGGCCAGCGCGGGCACCGTGACGTCCAGCAGGTCCGACTGCAGGCAGATCATCACGTCGCGCAGGTCGTCGGTGCGGTACAGCTCGGGGGCGATGCCGAAGAACATGTCGTCGCCGGTGGCGGTGAGCTGGCCCGCGGAGTCGAGCAGTTCGGCGGACGGTTCGTCGCGCACGTCGATCAGCTCGAACTGCGAGGCGAGGTTGCGCACCAGCGGGCGCGCCTCCTCCGGTGTCGGCCACAGGCCCTGCCCGGTCATCACGGCGCGCCCGCCGGAGCGGCGCACCGCGGCGACCGCGCCCGCCAGCAGCCCGTAGTGCCGCGGCCAGATGGAGTTGATGAACCCGCCGCCGATGATGTGCACCAGGTCGGCGCGCGCGGCGAGCTCGATGCCCGCCAGCCAGTGCGGCGCCAGCCCCGGGTTGATCATGGCGTGCTGCACGAACGACGCCACCTCCCACGGTTCGTCGGAGGGCGCCGACCAGCACAGCCGCCACAGCGTGTCGGTGAACCGGACGTGCGGGTGCAGGTGGCCGAGCAGTACTTCGCTGGGGCCGGGGTTGGGGCAGTCGAGCCACACCTCGCTGTCCGGGGCGACCTGGGCGAGGTACTTCAGCCAGGTCGCGGCGATCAGCTCGTCGCCGTAGTTCGGATTCCCGGTCGTGGCGACCAGGTACAGCGTGGGGGGCGTTGCGGGACTCGACACTGGGTTCTCCACCGTTCGGGTTCGCGGCTGGGCGCGGTAGGCGCCGAACCTAACAACACGGTGCGGTGGGTCCCGCTCGGAGGCATCCGCGGCGGCCGCGCGGGGGCGCGTTCGGCGGCGGCGCGCTGCTCCGGTCGGCCGCAACCCGGTGCGCGCGCAACAGGAACGGCGGCAACGACTCGGTGATATCACCGAGTCGTTGCCGCCGTGGGGCGTGCGGTCAGTTCTGCTCGTGGAGCTGGTCGCGGAGCCGGTCGATGCGGTCGCGGGTGCGGCGGAACTTCGCCTCGTAGTGCTCGTGGAACAGCGCCGTCGGCAGCGTCGAGACGGTGACGCCGAGCTCGTTGCCGGTGGCGGGCTCGTCGGGGACGGGTTCCGTGGCGCGGTCCGCGGCCGTCTCCTGGCGGGGGATGGGGTGCGGTTCGGCGTCGGCCTCGCCGGTGGCGGGCCGCGCGGTGGCCGTGGTCCCGGCGGCGGCCGCCGGGGCGGTGGCCCGCGGGGCGCGCAGCGCGTGCTTGCCGGTGGGCGGCCCGTCCGCGTGCGTGCGGGCCCGGCGCAGCAGCGGCCAGAAGAGCAGGGCGGCGACCACCGCGCCGCCGGCGAAGGACAAGACGACTAGCTCCACGTACTCGCTCCGAATCAGTTCCGCTGGACGGCTTCGGTCGGTTCGGCTTCGGCGGTCTCGGCGGGTTCCGCGGGTGCGGCACCACCGTTGAAGGGGGACTCGAGCGGGATCAGGTAGCTCTGGGTGTCCCCGCGCGGCTCCGGCAGCCACACGTGGTGCGCCGGTTCGCCGACGAGTTCGGCGTCGATGACGTTGTCGATCTCCTGCGCGGCGATCTCGTTGCTGGAGGCGCCGACGAGCCTGCCGACGTTCTCCAGGGAGGACATGACCGCGGTGCGCAGTTCCTCCATCCGGGCCTGCTTGGTGTGCAGGTCCTGCAGGACGTCGAGCCGCAGCTGCTCGGTCTCGGCGTCGCGCCTGCCGCACTCCCAGCGGGTGCGGGCGAGCAGTGCGTCGGCTTCCTCCTGCGCGGTCGTGACGACCGACTTGTACTCGTCCCGGATGGCGTGGCGCATGGCGCGCTCGCGCTCCCGGATGTCGGCGAGGCTCTGCTCGTGCTCCCGGCGGATCTCGCGTTGCCGGACGTCGAGCTCGTCGACGAGGCGGGCGCATTCGGCCCGCATCGCCTCCGCGGCCGCACCGGCCTCGTCGAGCAGTTGCTGCGCCTCGTATTCCGCGCTGCCTCGGATGGTCTCCGCCTGCCGCTGCGCCTGCTCGCGCAGCGTCTGCACTTCTTCCTCGGCCAGCGACAGCATGTTCTGCACGCGTTGCGACGCGTGCGGAAGCCCGGTGTCGGAGGCTTCGATGCGTTTGAGGCGGAGTTCGGCTTCGGCGAGGTCGCGCCGCGCGTCGTCGCAGAGGCGGCGGAGGTCGGTGTTCAGCGCCACCGCCTCGTTGCGATCGATGCTGACCATCCGCAGCTGGTCCTCGAGCAGCTCGATGTGCTCGGTGACCTGGCGGCGGTGGAAACCTCGTACCTGGATGTCGAATCCGGGACGGAGCGGGACGACGGCTTGTGCGGAGTCCTCCACGTTGGACACTCCTCTCCACAGGCGAGGGTCGACTCGCCGAGGAGAGTAGGTCTGATCCGGACCCCGCGCGCGGTGGAGCGGCGCGATCACCACCTGATCGAGTAGTGGCGTGCTCAGTGGATCTCCGGGGGACTGACCTGCGATTCGCCGATGGCCGATGCGGACACGCCCCACTTGCCGAGGATGCGGGCGTAGGACCCGTCGCGGATCAGCTCGTTCACCGCCGCCTGCAACGCCGGGGCCAGCGGCGAGCCCTTCGGCAGCGCGAAGCCGACGTCGAGACTGCGGAACTCGTTGGTCAACCGCAGCGCCGGTTGTTGCGTCGCCGCGTAGCGCAAGCCGTTGACGGTGCTCATGATCGCGTCGACCTTGCCCTGGGCGAGCGCGGAGTACAGGGCGCTGCTCTCCGAGAACACCTCCACCCGGTAGGCGGGGCGGCCCTGGTCGGTGCAGCGGTGGGATCGCGCGGACAGGGTCGTTTCGAAGGTGGTGCCCTTCGCGGTGCCGACGGTCTGCCCGCACAGCGCGGTGACGTCGGTGATCGGGCCGCGGTCGTCACCGCTGCGCACCGCGAATCCCTGCCCGTCGCGGACGTAGGTGGCGAAGTCGATGGTGCGCTTGCGCTCCTCGGTGACGCCGAAGTTCCCGGTGCCCGCGTCGTACTTGCCGCTGCCCAGCGCGGGAAGGATCGTCTCGAACGCGGCGTCCTGCGCCTCGACCCGCAGGCCCAGCTTGCGGGCCACCGCCTCGGTCATGTCCACGTCGAGGCCGACTGCGGTGCTGCCGTCCGCCAGGTAGAACGCGGTCGGCGGCGCTCCGCCGACGGAGCGGCCGATGCGCAGCACCCCGCCGTCGCGGACCCGCGCGGGCAGCAGCGCGGCCGCCGCCTCGCTGCGCCCGACGCCGGAGACCACGTCGGCCTGCGGGTCGAGGCCCGGCGCGATCGCGTCCGGATCAGGGGCCGGGCCGCAGGCGGCGAGCAGAATTCCGCTCAACAGCACGGCGAGCGCGGTCGCCGCGCGATGTCCGGTGCGCATCGTGGTCCCCTTCCGCGCCGCGCGGGCGGCGGGAATCGTCGGGAGCGCCCCGGGATCCGGGCAGGGCGGGGCGCGGTGGGCCTGGGGTCAGCGGTGGCGTCGACAGGACGCCGACCAGACCAGGGCGAGGTCGATGTGGGTTCGCGCTACCAGGCACGTCCGAGCGGGCACCCGCCGAGCTTCACCGGATTCGACCGGAGGTGTCAACGGCGGCCACAGGGTGGGACGGGGATTCCGCGGACTTGACCCGGGTCGGTGCACGGATGGATGTTCGAAGTCCCGATTCCCTTGCACAGGCGGGAGATCATGTCCCAACTGCGAGTCGTCCCGGAAACCGTCGGGGACGTTCCCGAAGTGGTTCCGCTGCGCCGTCCGCTGCGCTGGGTGGCGGCGGCCGTGGTGCTGGCGCTGCTGGCGGGCGCCGTGTTCTCGGTGGCGACGAACCCGAACTTCCAGTGGAACGTCGTCGGTGCCTACCTCCTCACACCGGCGGTGCTGCACGGGTTGTGGCTGACGGTGTGGCTCACCGCGGTGACGATGCTGCTCGGGTTCGCCCTCGGCACGGTGCTCGCCGTGCTGCGGCTGTCCGGGAACCCGGTGCTGGCCGCGGTCAGCTGGGGCTACACCTGGTTCTTCCGCTCGGTGCCGGTGCTGGTGCAGCTGCTGTTCTGGTTCAACATCGGCGCGCTGTACCCGGTGCTCGGCGTCGGGGAGTTCTCCATCAGCACCGTGGACCTGCTCGGCGGCGTCACCACCGCGATCATCGGCCTGGTGCTGCACGAAGCGGCCTACGCCGGGGAAGTGGTGCGCGGCGGCATCCTCTCCGTCGACCCCGGGCAGTCCGAATCCGCGCAGGCGCTGGGGATGACGCGCGGCCGGACCCTGCGGCGCATCGTGCTGCCGCAGGCGATGCGCGCGATCGTGCCGCCCGCCGCGAACATGCTCATCGGCACGCTGAAGGGCACCTCGATCGTCAGCGTCATCGCCGTGCACGACCTGCTGCACTCGGTGCAGCTGATCTACAACCGCAACTACCAGGTGATCCCGCTGCTGCTGGTCGCGACCGCCTGGTACCTCGTCGTCACCTCGCTGCTGACGGTCGCCCAGCACCACGTCGAGCGGTACTACGCCCGAGGAGCCCGGCGCGACGCGGAACCGGCGCCGTGGCGGCGAATCCTGGGAGGCGGGCGATGACCGCGATGATCGACGTGCGCGGGGTGCGCAAGAGCTACGGGCCGGTGCCGGTGCTGCGCGGGGTCGACCTCAGCGCCGCCGAAGGGTCCGTCACCTGCATCATCGGGCCGTCCGGATCCGGCAAGAGCACCCTGCTGCGCTGCCTCAACCACCTGGAGAAGGTCGATGCCGGGCGGGTGCAGGTGGGCGGATCGCTCGTCGGCTACCGCGAATCCGGTGGCAAGTTGCACGAACTGCCGGACCGGGTCGTCGCCAGGCAGCGCGCCGAGATCGGCATGGTCTTCCAAGGGTTCCACCTGTTCCCGCACATGACCGCGCTCGGCAACGTGGCCGAAGCGCTCATCGGGGTCCGACGGATGTCCACAAAGGACGCGTCGGCGCGGGCGCTGGCGGCGCTGCGCGACGTCGGGCTCGCCGAGCACGCCGACTCCTACCCGCGGCGGCTCTCCGGCGGCCAGCAGCAGCGGGTGGCGATCGCACGGGCCGTCGCCGTGGAACCGAAGGTGCTGCTGTTCGACGAACCCACCAGCGCGCTCGACCCGCAACTGGTCGGCGAAGTGCTCGCCGTGCTGAAGGACCTCGCCCGCGGTGGGCTCACCATGGTCGTCGTCACCCACGAGATCGGCTTCGCCCGGGAGGTCGCGGACACCGTCGTGTTCCTCGACGAAGGCCGAGTGGTCGAAACCGGCCCGCCCGCCGACGTGCTGCTCGCGCCGCGGGAGGCGCGGACCCGGGAGTTCCTCGAACGAGTCCTCTGACCCCACTTCCCCGGAGTGAACGGACCGTTCGTCCGATCTGGTTGGGCGAACGGTCCGTTCACCCGGTGCTGCCGTCGGGCGCGATGCCGACCGGGAGCGCTGCGAAGCCCCTCGCCCGACTCCTCCGGACTGATTCGGATGGAGTGAACGGACCGTTCGTCCCACCGCATCGGGCGGACGGCCCGTTCGCTCTGATCGTTGCGAGTGAGCGGACCGTTCGTCCGATCTGGTTGGGCGAACGGTCCGTTCACTCCGCCTGCCGCTGCCGGAACGCGGCTCGGTGGCCGCCCCGCCGATCGCCGGGAGTGAGGGGACCGTTCGTCCCGTCCAACTGGTCGAACGGTCCGTTCGCTCGGCACCGCAGTGGTGGTGCGACTCCGGGGCCGGCGTCACCCGGTCGGCGGCGCGGAGTTTCGGGTGAACGGACCGTTCGTCCGGTCCAGTCGGTCGAACGGTCCGTTCACTCCGCGACGGTGGTGACCGGAGGCACCGGAGAACGCCGGTCCGTCCCCCGGTCGGCTGGGTTAGGGTCGGCGTTCCCAACGCAGCGTGAAGAGGTGGCGTGTGACAGGTGTGGCCGAGAACGTGCAGGTGGACCCGCGGGCGGCGGTGTTGTTGCGGAGGTGGCTCGCGGAAACGCACACCCCGATCGAGGCGGGGCCGCTGAAGGTGACGATCGGGCCCCTGCGGTTCACCACCGAGGTCACCTACCGCTCGCCGACCGGCGCGCACGGGTTCGGCCCGATCCGCGTCGCGGACTCCGGGGACCTCGCCGACTCCGCGCTGCTGGCCGCGGCCTGCTCGGCGGACGCGCGCGGCAGGGCCACCGCGGACGCCCCGATCAACGCCGAAGGTTCCGGCACCTTGCTGGACTGGCTGCTGGACGCGGTCCGCACCGGCGCGGTGGACCCGCTGGCGGGCAACGACGAGGTCGACGTGCTCGGGCAGGGCGTGTCGACCGAGGACGAGGCACGGCGCTGGCTCGCCTCGCACGTGGAGAGCACGGTGACGCCGGCGCTGCGCAACCTCGACGAGCGCGCCGACTTGGCCGAGGTGACCGCTCGCTTGCTGACCCGCCGATCGCTCGCCGCCATCGGCCGGTTCGGGCTGCGCGGAGTCGCCGACGAGCAGGAGCTGCTGGCCGTGCTGGCCGAGGGGCTCACCGCACTGGCCGACACCTATCCGGACACCGAACGGGTGGTGCAGCACTGGCTCAACAGCGCCACCCTGACCGACCTGGCGGTGCTCAACGGCTCCGGGCTGCGCTACCTGGTCGACGGGAAGGTCGCGGTCTCTCCGGTGCGCTACGAGGTGCCGAACCCGCTGCACGCAGTCCCGGCCGCCGACGTCCCCGGGGTGCCCGTCCCGGAACTCGGCGACGGCTGGTCGCTGCGGCCGGTGGCGCTGGACTCGGATGACCCCGAGTTGGTGCACCGGTGGATGAACGAGGACCACGTGGCGGTGAACTGGAACCAGGCGTGGTCGCTGCAGCGCTGGCGCGACGAGCTCGCCGCGCAGCTCGGTGGGCGGCACTCGCTGCCGTGCATCGTGCGGCGCGACGGGCGGGACGTCGCCTACGTCGAGCTCTACCGGGTGGCGCGCGACAAGCTCGCCGGCTGCTACTCGCTGCAGCGGCACGACCTCGGCGTGCACATCGCGATCGGGGAGAAGGACGCCATCGGGCGCGGCTTCGGCTCGTCGCTGCTGGCCGAGGTGGCCTCCGGTCTGCTGGCCGCCGACCCGGAGTGCGCGCGGGTCGTCGCCGAGCCGAACGTCCACAACGGAGCGTCGGTCGCGGCGTTCGGCAAGGCCGGATTCGCCCGCGCCCGTGAGATCGGCCTGCCCGGCAAGAACTCGGCGCTGATGGTGCGCGACCGCTGACTCCGCTCTTCGCGAGTGAACGGACCGTTCGTCCAGTTCTATCGGACGGACGGTCCGTTCACTCGCCTCAGGTCGCCTCGGTGGCGGTGCGGCGGGGGCTCGGCCCGACGAGGTGGGACCAACGGTCCGTTCACCCGGATGCTCGGGGATTCGGGCACCGGGCTCCGACGGGACTGTCGATGGTGTGAACGGACCGCTCGTCCAACGGGATGGGACGAACGGTCCGTTCACTCGTTTCCGGGGGTGCTCCGGCTCGGCGCCGGGCGCTGGCGCATCCACGGCGGTCGGCCGGAGTGAGCGGACCGTTGGTCCAACGGGATGGGACGAACGGTCCGTTCACTCATGCCCGGAGGTGCTCCGGTTCGGTGCCGGGTTCCGGTGTTTCCGGCGGGCGGACGGCCGGAGTGAGCGGACCGTTCGTCCGACTAGATGAGGCGAACGGTCCGTTCACCCAGACCGAGTGGGCGGGGAGCGGGTGAGTGAGCGGACCGTTCGCCCAAGGAGATCGGACGAACGGTCCGTTCACTCCGAACGTCGGGCGGGTGGGTTACCGCCGGGCGGACGCGTCGGGGCTGAGAGGTAGCGCACGCAGCGGGGGTTCTGGTCACCCGGCGGACCGTGAAATAAGGTTAGCCTTACTTTGTCCGTGTCCCGTGGGGGAGAACGATGCCGGAGCCTCTGGACGTGTCGCTGCCGCTGTCCGCCGCGCAGGCGGGGATCTGGTTCGCGCAGGCGCTCGACCGCGCGAACCCGATCTACAACACGAGCGAGTACGTCGAGATCCACGGCCCGGTGGAACCGGAGCTGTTCGAGGAAGCGCTGAACACGGTGCTGGCGGAAGCGGAGTCGCTGCGCCTGCGGGTGGTGGAGGCGGCGGACGGCCCGCGCCAGGTGATCGACCCGCCGTGGCACTGGGACCTGCCGGTCGTGGACGTCGGCGGCGAGGCGGATCCGCTGGCGGCGGCGTTGGAGTGGATGCGCGGTGACCTGGCGGAACCGGTCGACCTGACGGTCGGCGGCGAGCGGGGCAGGCTGTTCACGGCGGCGCTGCTGAAGCTCGCCGACGACCGCTGGCTCTGGTACCAGCGGATCCACCACGTGGCGATCGACGGCTACGGCTTCTCGATCGTGCTGCGCCGGGTCGCGGAGGCCTATTCGGCGCTGGTCGCGGGCGACAAGCCGGCGGATTCCCCGTTCGAGCCGCTGTCGGCGCTGCTGGACGCGGAGCGGGACTACCGCGGGTCGGACAAGTTCGAGCGGGACCGGGAGTTCTGGGGCGAGTGGTTCGCCGACCGGCCGGAGGCGGCGACCTTGGCGGGCCGGGCGGGACGCACGGCCCGCACGTTCCTGCGCCGCGCCGCCGACGTCGATTCGGGTGCGGCGGACGCGCTGGCGGGGGCGGCGCAGCAGGGCCGCACGATCTGGCCGGACGCGTTCATCGCCGCGTTCGCCGCCTACCTGCACCGGGTGACGGGCCGGCGCGAGGTGGTGCTGGGCCTGCCGGTGATGGGCCGGCTCGGTTCGGCGGCGTCGCGGGTGCCGGGCATGGTGGTGAACGTGCTGCCGCTGCGGCTCACCGTCACGCCGGAGACGACGCGGGACGAGCTGATCGTGCAGGTCGCGAAGGCCGTGCGGCAGGTGCGCAAGCACCAGCAGTACCGGGGCGAGGACCTGCGCCGGGATCTGCGGCTGCTGGGCACGGATCGTCCGCTGTTCGGCCCGATGATCAACGTGAAGGCGTTCGACTACGACCTGTGCTTCGGCGAGCACACCTCGACGGTGCACAACCTGGCGGCGGGCCCGGTGGACGACCTGACGGTGTCGGTGTACACGGCGGGCACCGGGATGCGCTTCGAGTTCGACGCGAACCCGGACCTGTACACCGGCGCGGAGGTCGAGGGGCACCGGGAGCGCTTCCTGCGCTTCGTGCGCCGGTTCTCGGCGGGCGACGGCGCGGTCGGCGAGATCGACCTGCTGTCCGCGGACGAGCGCGCGCTGGTGCTGGAGGAGTGGAACGGCGGCCCGGTCGGCCCGGATCTGTCGGCGAAGACGCTGCCGGAGCTGTTCGAGGACCAGGTCCGCCGCACCCCGCAGGCGGTGGCGTTGACGTGGGGCGACGAGCAGCTGACCTACACGGACCTGGATGCGCGGGCGAACCGGCTGGCGCACTGCCTGATCGACCACGGAGTCGGCCCGGAACAGCTGGTGGCGCTGGCGCTGCCGCGTTCGGCGGAGCTGGTGGTGTCGGTGCTGGCGGTGCTCAAGGCCGGTGCCGCCTACCTGCCGCTGGATCCGGGGAACCCGGCGAGCCGCATCGCCTACATCGTGGCGGATTCGGAACCGGCGATGCTGATCAGCGACACCGCGCACCACGAGAACCTGCCCGCGGACATCCCGCGGCTGCTGCTGGACGACCCGGTGAACGCCGCGCAGATCGCCGAGCACTCGCAGCGGGATCCGCGCGGCGGCGAGCGCGGTCCGCTGACCCCGGACCACGCCGCCTACGTCATCTACACCTCGGGTTCGACGGGCCAGCCGAAGGGCGTGGTCATCCCGCACCACAACGTGGTCCGCCTGTTCACCGCGACGGAACCGTGGTTCGGGTTCGGCTCCGAGGACGTGTGGACGTTGTTCCACTCGTACGCCTTCGACTTCTCGGTGTGGGAGCTGTGGGGCGCGCTGCTGCACGGCGGCAGGCTGGTGGTGGTGCCGCACGAGGTGAGCCGTTCCCCGGAGGACTTCCTGAACCTGCTGGTGCGGGAGCGGGTGACGGTGCTGAACCAGACGCCGTCGGCGTTCTACCAGCTCATCGAGGCCGACCGGAACGCCCCGGAACTGGGGCGGGAGTCGGCGTTGCGCTACGTGGTGTTCGGCGGTGAGGCGCTGGACCTGTCCCGGCTGGACGACTGGTACGCGCGGCACCCGGACGCGCCCACGCTGATCAACATGTACGGGATCACCGAGACGACGGTGCACGTCTCGTACGTGGAGCTGGACCGCGAGCTGGTGGCGCGCCGCGACGGCAGCCTCATCGGCCGCGGCATCCCGGACCTGCGGGTGTACCTGCTGGACGAGAACCTGCAGCCGGTGCCGCCGGGCGTGGTCGGCGAGCTCTACATCGCCGGTGCCGGACTGGCGCGCGGCTACCTGGGCCGACGGGCGTTGACCGCGTCCCGGTTCGTGGCCGACCCGTTCGGCGCGAAGGGCACCCGGATGTACCGCTCCGGCGACCTGGCCCGGTGGCGCGAGGGCGGCCTGCTGGAGTTCGTGGGCCGTGCCGACCACCAGGTGAAGATCCGCGGTTTCCGCATCGAGCTCGGCGAGATCGAGGCGCGCCTGGCCGCGCACCCGCAGGTGTCGCAGGCGACGGTGGTGGCCCGCGAGGACCAGCCGGGTGAGCACCGGCTGGTGGGCTACGCGGTGTCGACGGCCGACGCGGCGGAGCTGCGCGCGCACCTGGCCGCGGAGCTGCCGGACTACATGGTCCCGTCCGCGGTGGTGCTGCTGGACGCGTTGCCGCTGACCCCGAACGGGAAGCTGGACACCAGGGCGTTGCCCGCGCCGGACTTCGCGGCGCAGGCCACCGGCCGGGCCCCGCGGGACCAGGTCGAATCGGCGCTGTGCCGGTTGTTCGGCGAGGTGCTGGGGGTGCCGGAAGTCGGCATCGACGACGGGTTCTTCGACCTGGGCGGGCATTCGCTGCTGGCGACGCGGCTGCTGGCGCGGGTGCGCGGCGAGCTGGGCGTGGAGGTCTCCATCCGCACCCTGTTCGACCACCCGACGGTGGCGGGGCTGGTGCGGCGGCTGGGTCCGGCGCTGCGGGCGCGTCCGGAGCTGCGGCCGGTGCCGCGCCCAGACGAGGTGCCGCTGTCGTTCGCCCAGCAGCGGCTGTGGTTCCTGCACCGCCTGGAGGGCCCGAGCGCCACCTACAACCTGCCGATCGGGGTGCGGCTGTCCGGCGAGCTGGACGTGGCCGCGTTGCGCGCCGCGCTCGGCGACGTCGTCGGCAGGCACGAGAGCCTGCGCACCACGTTCCCGGACCGGCAGGGCGAACCGCGGCAGCGGGTGCTGCCCGCCGCCGCACCGGAGCTGCCGGTGCACGAGGTCGCGGCCGCCGAGCTGGACGAGGCGCTGGCCACCGCCGCCCGGCACGGCTTCGACCTGGCGCAGGAGCCGCCGCTGCGCGCCGAGCTGTTCCGCACCGGCGAGCGGGAGCACGTGCTGCTGGTGCTGCTGCACCACATCGCCACCGACGAGTGGTCGATGGCACCGCTGCTGCGCGACCTGGCCACCGCCTACGCGGCACGGCTGCGCGGCGCGGCACCGGAGTGGGAACCGCTGCCGGTGCAGTACGCGGATTACGCGCTGTGGCAGCGGGAACTGCTCGGCGACGAGCACGACGAGCACAGCCTCGCCGCCCGCGAACTCGCGTTCTGGCGGGAAGCGCTGGCCGGGCTGCCCGACGAGCTGGCGCTGCCCGCGGACCACCAGCGGCCCGCGGTGCCCAGCCATCGCGGCGGCGCCGTGCGGTTCTCCCTCGGTGCCGCGCTGCACCGGGACCTGCGGGCGCTGGCCGCCGAGCACCGGGCGAGCCCGTTCATGGTGGTGCAGGCCGGGTTGGCCGCGCTGCTGACCCGGCTCGGCGCGGGCACCGACATCCCCATCGGCACCCCGGTCGCGGGACGCGGCGACGACCGGCTCGACGAGCTCGTCGGGTTCTTCGTGAACAGCCTGGTGCTGCGCACCGACACCTCGGGGGAGCCGACGTTCGCGGAACTCCTGGACCGGGTGCGCCAGGCGGACCTGGCGGCCTACGACCACGCGGAGCTGCCGTTCGAACGGCTCGCCGAGGTGCTCAACCCGTCGCGTTCGCTGGCCCGGCACCCGCTGTTCCAGGTGATGCTGGCCTACTGGGGCGAAGCGGAGGCGGTGCACGCCGAATTCCCCGGCCTCGATTCCGCGGTGGACGCGGTGGACGCGGGCGCGGCGAAGTTCGACCTGGCGCTGAGCATGCGCGAGACCGCCGACGGCGTCGACGGCGTCGCCCAGTTCAGCGCCGACCTGTTCGAGCAGCACAGCGTGGCGGCGCTCACCGACCGGTTCGTGCGGCTGCTGACCGCCGCCGCGGCCGCCCCGGACACCCCCATCGGCGACCTCGACCTGCTCGATCCCGAGGAGCGGCGGCGGATCTTCCGCTGGGGCGACGCGGTGCCGGACCAGGACGTGCGGCCCGCGACCTTCCCCGACCTGCTCGACGCGCGGATCGCGGCGCACCCGGACGAGCCGGCGCTGGTCTTCGAGGACGTGGAGCTGAGCTACGCCGAGCTGGGCGAGCGGGTGAACGCGCTCGCGCACCTGCTCATCGAGCGCGGCGCCGGGCCCGGCGCGATCGTCGGCGTGATGCTGCCGCGGTCCCCGGAGCTGATCATCGGCCTGCTGGCGGTGCTGGCCTCCGGCGCGGCCTACCTGGCGCTGGACCCGGACTACCCGGCCGACCGGTTGCAGCACATGATCGAGGACGCGGAGCCCGGTCTGGTGCTGGCCCGCTCGGACCGGGTCCCGGACGGGGCACCCGCGGTGCTGCTGGACGACGCGGACGTCCGCGCGGCGCTCGCCGCCCGGCCTACCGGCACCCCGCCCCGGAAGTCCACTGTGGACGACCCGGCGTACGTGATCTACACCTCCGGTTCCACCGGCAGGCCCAAGGGCGTCGTCGTCCCGCACACCGGCGTCGCCGGGCTCGTCGCCACCCAGACCCGGCGGGTCGGCGTCACCGCCGAGAGCAGGGTGCTGCAGTTCGCCTCGCCCAGCTTCGACGTGGCGTTCTGGGAGATCTGCATGGGCCTGCTCTCCGGCGGCACCCTCGTCGTGGTGCCCGCCGACCGGCGGGTGCCGGGCGCACCGCTGGCCGACTACGCCGCCGAGCACCGGGTCACGCACCTGGCCATCGGCCCGTCCGTGATGGGCATGTTCCCGCCCGAGGTGGACCTGCCGCCGAACGCGACGCTGCTGTGCGGCGCGGAGAAGGTGCCCGCCGACCTGGTCCAGCGCTGGTCCCGGGACCGGCGGATGCTGAACTGCTACGGGCCGACCGAAGCCACCGTGAACTCCACGCTGTGGGACTGCGAACCGGACACCGGCACCTCGGTGCCCATCGGCATCCCCGACCCGGGCACCCGGCTGTACGTGCTCGACGCGGCGCTGCGGCCGGTGCCGCCGGGCGTCGTCGGCGAGCTGTACGTCTCCGGCACCGGCCTCGCCCACGGCTACCTGAAGCGGCCCGGGCTCACCGCGGAACGCTTCGTCGCCGACCCGTACGGCGCCCCCGGCTCCCGCATGTACCGCACCGGTGACCTGGTGCGCTGGCGCTCGGACGGGGCGCTCGACTTCGCCGGGCGCGCCGACGACCAGGTCAAGATCCGCGGCTTCCGCATCGAACCCGGCGAGATCGAAGCCGCCCTGGCCCGCCACCCCGCGGTCGCCCAGGTCGCCACCGTGGTGCGCGAGGACCGGCCCGGCGACAAGCGGCTCATCGGCTACGTCGTCGCCCAGCAGGCCGTCGAACAGGCGGAACTGCGCGCGCACGTCGCCGAATCGCTGCCGGACTACATGGTGCCCGCCGCGATCGTGTTCGTGGACGCGCTGCCGCTGATGCCGAACGGCAAGCTGGACCGCGGCGCGCTCCCCGAACCGGACCTGGCCGCCGCCGTCGGCTCCGCGGTGCCCCGCGACCCCACCGAAGAAGTGCTGTGCGCGCTGTTCGCGGAAGTCCTCGAACTGCCGCGGGTGGGGGTGCACGACGGGTTCTTCGACCTCGGCGGGCACTCGCTGCTCGCGGCCCGGCTGATCGCCCGCATCGACGAGGCGCTCGGCGTGAAGCTCAACGTCGGCAGCCTGTTCGCCGCCCCCACCGTCGCCGGGCTCGGCGCGCGCGTGCGCACCGGCGGCAAGGGCGACGCGCTCGGCATCCTGCTGCCGCTGCGCACCGAAGGGACGAAGGAACCGCTGTTCTGCGTGCACCCGGCGGCCGGGCTCGCCTGGCCGTTCTCCGGGCTGATGAAGCACATCGACCCGCAGCGCCCGCTCTACGGCCTGCAATCCCGCGGGCTCGACGAACCGGCGCCGGTGCTCGACGACCTCGCCGCGATGGCCGCCGAGTACCTGGAGCACGTGCGCACCGTGCAGCCGCACGGGCCGTACCACTTCCTCGGCTGGTCCTTCGGCGGCGTCATCGCCCACGAGATGAGCACCCAGCTGCAGGACCGGGGCGAACAGGTCCGGTTCCTGTGCATGCTCGACTCGTACCCGAAGGACGTGTGGGACGTGCTGCCCACCGAGGAGGAGGCGCTCAAGGCGCTGCTGTACATGGCGGGCTACGACATGGACCAGCTCGGCGACGGCCCGCTGCACCGCGCGGACGTGATGGAGATCCTCTCCGCCGAGGGCAGCGCCCTGGCCAACCTCGAAGAGCACACCGTCAAGGCGATCATCGACAACTTCGCCAACTGCGCGGTGCTGGAGAACGAGGCGGACCACGGAACCTTCCACGGCGACCTGCTGTTCTTCACCGCCACCGAGAACCAGGCGAAGGCCTCGCTCACCCCCCGGATGTGGGAGCCGTACGTGGACGGCGTCGTGGAGAACCACGACATCGCCTGCGAGCACAAGGACATGACCCGGCCCGCCCCGCTCGCCGAGATCGCCGCCGTCGTCGAAGATCGGCTCCACGGCGGCGCGGCACCCGGCCCAGACCCGCGAAGGAGTTCCGGAACATGAGCAATCCGTTCGACGACGCCGACGGCTCGTTCTACGCCCTGATCAACGACGAGGACCAGTACTCGCTGTGGCCGGAGCGGATCCGGGTGCCCGACGGCTGGACCGTCGCGCACGGCCCCGCCGACCGGCAGGCCTGCCTGGAGCACATCGAGGTGCACTGGACGGACATCCGTCCGGCCCGCAACGGCGCGTAGATCGAGAACCTCATGCGTGTGAACGACCCCAAGGTCGCGGTGTGCATCGTCTACGTCGCCGCGATGTTCATGAACGGCATGGACGCCACCATCGTGAACGTGGCGCTGCCCGCCATCGGCGCCGAGTTCGGGGTGCCGCCGAGCGCGACCAGCGCCATCAACATCGGGTACCTGGTGAGCCTCGCGGTGTGCATCCCGGTGTCCGGGTGGCTCGGCGACCGGTTCGGCACCAAGAAGGTGTTCCTGGCCGCGTTCGGCGCGTTCGTGCTGGCCTCCGCGCTGTGCGGGGCGGCGCAGGACCTCACCCAGCTGACCCTCGCCCGCATCGTGCAGGGCGCGGGCGGCGGGGTGCTGAGCCCGGTGGCGCTGACCATGCTGTTCCGCGCCTACCCGCCGCAGGAGCGGATCAAGCTGTCCCGGGTGCTGGTGATCCCGACCGCCGTCGCCCCCGCGCTGGGCCCGGTGCTGGGCGGGCTGTTCGTGGAGCAGCTCACCTGGCGGTGGGGTTTCTTCGTGAACGTGCCGTTCGGGGTGCTGGCGCTGGTGTACGGGGCGCTGCGGCTGCGGGAGCACGTCGAATCGGTGCACAAGCGGTTCGACCTGGTCGGGTTCGCGCTGGCCGCGCCCGGCCTGGGACTGCTGATGTACGCGCTGGACGCGGTGTCGATGCGCGGTCCCGGTTCGCCGCACTTCTACCTGGCGGGCGCGGTCGGCCTCGGCTGCCTGGTGGCGCTGGTGGTGAGCCAGCTGCGGTCGCGGCAGCCGATGCTGGACGTGCGGCTGTTCGGCGACTCCTCGTTCCGGCGGGCCAGCCTGATCCTGGCGACCTGCGTGGCCGGTTTCCTCGGCACCCTCTACGGGTTCACGTTGATGTACCAGACGGGGATGGGTGCCTCGCCGTGGGAGACGGGCCTGGTGACGCTGCCGAAGGCGGTGGGGCTGATGGTGGCCTCGCAGGCCGTGACGTGGGCGCACCCGAAGCTGGGGCCGCGGCTGCTGATCGCGCTGGCGATGCTCGGCGCCGCGGGCTCGTTCGCCGCGATGAACCTGGTGATCGGTCCGCTGTCGGCGGGTGCCGTGCAGTTCGCCTCCGGCTTCTTCGTCGGCGCCGCCTCGATCGAGTTGCAGGTGGTGGCGTTCGCGACGATCAGCGCCACCGCCACCGGCGGCGCCTCCACCCTGTTCAACGTGCAGCGCCAGGTCGGTTCGGCGCTGGGCGTGGCGGTGACCGCGGGAGTGCTGGCGATCGGCGGCGCGGGATCTTCCGGGTCGCTCGGCGTCTACCACTTTGCGATGCTCGTCTCCGCCGGATTCGCGCTGCTCGGCGTCCTGGTCGCGCTGCGCATCAAGAACCCGGCGGAACTGCGCACCACCGCTGGTCGCGCGGCCGAAGCCGGGGACGGGGCCGACGCGGTGCCCGCCGGGCGGGGCTGACGGTTCCGCCCGAGCGGGTGGCGAGATCTGGCCCACCGGATGAAGACATCCCGGCGTTCTATGGTTAGGCTAGCCTTAATTCCAGTGATCGTTCTGGAGACAGTGAGGAAGGAACGCCAGGCCCGATGACGACAGCGGACCGACCCCGACGCGGCACGCACCACCGCCCGCCGACCCGCACGCTGGAAGTGCTGCGCACGACGGATCTCTCGCCGTCCATGCGCCGCATCACCCTCGGCGGCGAGGAACTCGCCGGATTCCGCGAGCGGCACAGCGGACCCAACGTGAAGGTGTTCGTCCCGCAACCCGGTCAGCATCGCCCGGTGCTCCCCGTCCTCAACGACGAAGGCCGCTACGACTGGCCCGAACCGCACGAACGACCCACGATGCGCACCTACACGGTGCGCCGCTACGACGAGCACCGCGGCGAGCTGGACATCGACTTCGTCATGCACGGAGACCACGGTGTCGCCGCGTCCTGGGCGCGCCGGGCCGAACCCGGTGACTACCTCGGCGTGCTCGGGCCCGGCGGGCGCACCTGCCGGGAAGCCGACTGGTACCTGCTGGTCGGCGACGAGACGGCGATGCCTGCCATCGCCTCGATCATCGAAGAGCTCCCGATCACCGCCAGCGGCCAGGTCTTCCTCGAAGTCGGCGGGAGCAGCGACCAGCAGCACATCGAATGCCCGCCGAACGTGCGGATGACCTGGCTGCACCGCGACGGGGTCCCCGCGGGGCGCTCCACCCTGCTCACCGACGCGGTCCGCGACCTCGACATCCCCGACAGGCTCGACGTGTCGGCCTGGGTCTCCGGTGAATCCGGGGTCGTCCGCGGAATCCGCCGCCACCTGCGGCAGGACCGCGGGTTCGATCCCGCGTCAGTGCTGGCCATCGGCTACTGGAAGGCCGGCATGGCCGAAACCGACTACCACGATCGATACAACCACGACCGCGACTGACGAGCGGTCTGCGGATTCCACCGTGCCCGCGCGCGACACCGACCGGGTACCGGCGAAGGGACAACCGTGTCTGCGGCTCCGACCCACGTGCAAGGCCACGTCCAGGACATCCTGGGCATCGGCTTCGGCCCCTCCAACTTAGCGCTGGCCGTAGCCGTCGAGGAACACAACCGCCGATGCGGTGAGGACGAACGGCTCGACGCGAGCTTCCTGGAACGCAAACCGGAATTCGGCTGGCACCGCGGGATGCTCATCGAAGGCACCACCATGCAGGTCTCGTTCCTCAAGGACCTCGTGACGATGCGGGAGCCCGCCAGCGACTTCTCCTTCCTGTCCTACCTCAAGGACAAGGACCGGCTCGTCGACTTCATCAACCACAAGACCATGTTCCCCACCCGGGTCGAATACCACGACTACCTGGAGTGGGCCGCGGGCCGGCTCGACCACCTCGTCCAGTACGACGCCGAAGTCATCGACGTGCGGCCCGTGCAGGACGGCGAGGTCTTCGAAGTGCTCGTGCGGCACGGCTCCGGCCAGGTCACCGCCAGCCGCGCCCGCAACATCGTCATCGCCGTCGGGCTCGAAGCGAGCCTGCCCGCGGGCGCCGAACTCGGCGACCACGTGTGGCACAACCTCGAACTCATGCACCGCGTCGGCGAACTCCGCGACAGCGACCCGCAGCGGTTCACCGTCATCGGCGCCGGGCAGAGCGCCGCCGAGGTCACCGACTACCTGCACCGCACCTTCACCGGCGCCGAAGTCTGCTCGGTGTTCAGCCGGTACGGGCACACCCCCGCCGACGACAGCCCCTTCGCCAACCGCATCTTCGACCCCGACGCGGTCGACCACTTCTACACCGCGCCGGGCGGGGTGAAGCAGCTGCTCATGGACTACCACCGCAACACCAACTACTCGGTGGTCGACCTCGAACTCATCGAGGAGCTCTACGCCCGCGCCTACCAGGAGAAGGTGCGCGGCGAGGAACGGCTGCGGATGCTCAATGCCTCCCGGGTCGTCGACGTGCGCGCCACCGGTGAGGGCGTCGCCGTCACCGTCGAATTCCTGCCCACCGGCGAACGGACCGTCCTCGACTCCGACGTCCTCGTCTACGCCACCGGCTGCCGGCCCGGCGACCCCGGCCGCTTCCTCGGGCGCACCTGGGAGGAATGCCTCCGCGACGGCGACGGGCAGGTGCAGGTCGACCGCGACTACCGGGTGCGCACCACCGACGGGGTGCGCGGCGGCGTGTACTTCCAAGGCGGGACCGAGCACACCCACGGCATCACCTCGTCGCTGCTGTCGAACGGGGCCGTGCGGGCCGGGGACATCCGCGAATCCATCCTCCGCTACCGCAGCGCGCCCGAACCGGCGGTGCACGCGGACTACGCGCTCACCGGCGACCGAGCCTGACCCGGTACTGGAGTGAACGGACCGTTCGTCCGAGCAGATCGGACGAACGGTCCGTTCACTTCGCTTGCCCGCGGCCGAGACCAGGCGCCCGCTTCCGCGAGTGAACGGACCGTTCGACCAACCGGATGGGACGAACGGTCCGTTCACGCGTCCCGCCCGCTGATCGATCACCGGGCCGCGGTCGACCGGGGTGAACGGACCGTTCGCCCAATGACACCGGACGAACGGTCCGTTCACTCGTGTCGTCCGCCGGTCGATCACCGCCGCGGACGGCTGGGGTGAACGGACCGTTCGCCCAACGACACCGGATGAACGGTCCGTTCACTCCGGCACCGTGCCGGCCGTGCTGCGCCGGGAACGCGAACGTCTTCTGGCCGGGGTGAACGGACCGTTCGCCCAACGGGACTGGACGAACGGTCCGCTCACTCCGCTAAGGGCGTGTGAGCACCGGCACAGGCGTCCGGGAACAAAGCCCCCGCGCCAGGCGGTTGCAAGCGACGATGGACACCGTCGCCAACCCGGACCGCACCGCCCTCGAGGCCGCCGGTCCCGCATCCCGGCCCGACCCGATCCGCGGTACCGCACGAGGTCGTTCGGCCGTCCCGCTCTCGATCTTGGATCTCGCTCCCGTCGGCGTGCCGACCACGCCGGGAGAGGCGCTGGCCACCACCACGGAACTCGCGCAGGCCGCGGAACGCTGGGGTTTCCACCGGCTCTGGGTCGCCGAGCACCACGGCATGCCGGGCATCGCGAGCTCCTCGCCACCGGTGGTGATCGCGCACTTGGCGGCGGCGACCAGCACGCTGCGCCTCGGTTCGGGCGGCGTGATGCTGCCGAACCACGCGCCGCTGGTCGTCGCCGAGCAGTTCGGCACCTTGGAGGCGTTGCACCCGGGCCGCATCGACCTGGGCATCGGCCGCGCCCCCGGCACCGATCAGGGGACGGCGCGGGCGTTGCGGCGCACCAGCGGCCCGCTGTCGGTGGACGACTTCCCGGAGCAGCTGGGGGACCTGCTGCGGTTCCTCGGAGACGGGTTCACCGCCGATCATCCGTACGCGGAGGTGAGTTCGGTCCCGCACGGGCAGGCGCCGCCGGTGTGGCTGCTGGGTTCGAGCGGCTTCAGCGCGCAGGCGGCGGGCGCGCTCGGGTTGCCGTTCGCGTTCGCCCACCACTTCTCGGCGCGGAACACGCTGCCTGCGCTGGACCTGTACCGGCAGTCGTTCCGGCCGTCGGAGGTGCTGGACGAGCCGTACTCGATGATCGGCGCGCAGGCCATCGCCGCCGACACCGCGGAGGAGGCGCTGGACCTGGCGCGCCCGATGGCGTTGAGCATGCTGCGGTTGCGCAGCGGGAATCCGGGCCGGATGCCGAGCCCGCAGGAGGCGCGGGACCACCAGTACTCCGAAGTGGAGCAGGGCATCGTGGATTCGTGGCTGGCGGACGCGATCTACGGCACGCCGGAATCGGTGCACGCGGAGCTCGAGGAGCTGCGGGAACGCACCGAGGTCGACGAGCTGATGTTGACCGCGAACCTGTACGACCGGGAGGCGAAGCTGCACTCCTACGAGTTGATCGCCCGCGCCTACGGCCTGCCCGGGGTGGCCTGAGCCACGTCGTCGCGTGGCCGGCACCACTGTCCCGCCAGGTCACGCGCAGGCGCGCACCGGCGGTGGCGTACGGTCGTTTCCGGTGTTCGTGGCAGAGGCGGGATTGAGGGATCTGTGGTGAAGCCTGGCGTTCTGGCCGCTTACCGGGTCATGGCGTACGTGACAGCGGTGCTGCTCATCTTGCTGTGCTTGGCGATGGTGTTCAAATACCTGTGGCCCGAGGGCTCGTCCGCGCAGTTGATGGGCGATTCGTGGACGACCACGATCGGCATCGGCCACGGGTACCTCTACATCGTGTACCTGTTCGTGGCGCTGGTCACCACGGTGCAGCTGCGCATCCCGTACGGCCGGATGCTGCTGGTGCTGCTGGCCGGGACGATCCCGCTCGGCGCGTTCTTCGCGGAGCGCAAGGTGGTGCTGTGGCACCGGCTGCGCACCGGCGGTGAGCCGCTGCCGTTCGAGTCCGCGGCGACGACCGGGTCGACGAGCTCATGACGGCCGTTCCCGAACAGGCCGAGGCCACTCCCACCACCACCGCGAAGCGGCGCGGCGTGCTGGCCGCCTACTTCGCGCTGACCAAGCCGCGGGTCATCGAACTGCTGCTGGTCACCACGATCCCGGCGATGTTCCTGGCCGAGCGCGGCATCCCGTCGCCGTGGCTGGTGCTGGTGACGCTGGTCGGCGGCGCCATGTCGGCGGGCAGCGCGAACGCGTTGAACTGCGTGGCCGACTCGGACATCGACGCGGTGATGCACCGCACCCGCAGCCGCCCGCTGGTGAGCTACGAGGTGCCGCGCAAGCACGCCTTGATCTTCGGGATCGTGCTGGGCGCGGTGTCGTTCGCGGTGCTGGCGATCGGGGCGAACCTGCTGGCGGCGGTGCTGTCGCTGGCGGCGATCCTGTTCTACGTCTTCGTGTACACGCTGCTGCTCAAGCGCCGCACCTCGCAGAACATCGTGTGGGGCGGGGCCGCCGGCTGCATGCCGGTGGTGATCGGCTGGGCCGCGGTGGCGGGCGAGGTCGAGTGGCCCGCGCTGGTGATGTTCGCGGTCGTGTTCCTGTGGACGCCGCCGCACTTCTGGTCGCTGGCGATGAAGTACCGGGACGACTACGCGCGCGCCGGGGTGCCGATGCTGCCGGTGGTGGCGACGCCGCGGCAGGTGTCGGCGCGGATCCTGGTGTACAGCTGGGCGACGGTGGCCTCCACGTTGCTGCTGGTGCCCGCGACGAGCTGGGTGTACGTGGCGGTCGCGGTGTTGTCCGGCGCGGCGTTCCTGATCGTGGCGCAGCGGCTGCACGCCGCGGTGCGGCAGGGGCGCACGACGAACCCGATGACGTTGTTCCACCTGTCGAACTCGTACCTGGCGGTGTTGTTCGTGGCGATCGCCGTGGACGCCGCGGTGGGCCTGCCCACCTTCAGCTGACCGCGCGGCCTCCGCGGCGGGGCGGCTGCTGGCCGACCTGCGTCCGCGCCTGCCAAGCTTGATCCGCACGATCACGTCGTTCGCGGCGCGGCGTGGACGATCATGGCGGAGGGGGCGGCATGAGCGAACGGTGGAACGAGGCGGCGGTCGCCGCACTGCGGTCGGTGGGCACGCCCCGGCGCTGGCGGGAGGGCGCCGTGCTGTTCGGCGTCGGCGACGGCTCGGACCACGTGCTGCTCATCCGCAGCGGCCGGGTCAAGGTGTGGTCGATGTCCACGCGCGGCGCGGAGACCATGCTCGCGATCCGCGGCCCCGGTTCGGTGATCGGCGAGTTCTCCGCGGTGGACGGGCAGCCGCGGGCGTCCGCGGTGACCGCGTTGGGCCCGGTGCTGGCGGACGTGGTCCCGGGCGCCGAGTTCCGCCGGTTCCTGCACCGGCACCCCGAGGTGATGTTCGAGCTGCTGGTCGGCGTGGTCGCCCGGATGCGGGAGTCCGACCGGTACCGGGTGGAGTTCGCCTCGGCCGGGGTGGGGCAGCGGCTCGCCCGGCTGCTGCTGGAACTGGTCCGAGAGCACGGCGTGCGCGAGGCCGCGGGCCGGTACGCGATCGCGATCCCGTTGAGCCAGGCCGAACTGGCGGCCGCGACCAGTGCCTCGCGGGAGGCGGTGGCCAGGGCGTTGCGCGAGCTGCGGGACCGCGGCGCCGTCGACACGCAGCGGCGCCGGATCACCGTGCTGAACCGGGAGCTGCTCGCCGAGCACGCCGAACCCGGGTGAGCTCAGCACAGCGCGCGCAGCACCGTCCACACCAGGAACGCCAGCAGCGCACCGCAGCAGCAGTGCAGCGCGGCCCGCAACCGCCGGTACTTGGTGGTCGCGATGAGCGCCAACGCCTCCGCCTGGCGCCACGCCAGCGTGCACAGCTCGGTAGCCGAGGCGCCGCGGGCCGGGCGGAACGTGGGGAAGGCGAACGGGTTCGCCCCGCCGGCGGGTGCCCCGGTGCGCGGGGTGAGCACGGCCGCGACGTGCAGCAGCGCGCCCAGCGCCCCGCACAGCAGCAGAATCAGCAGCACCAGCGACGCGATCTGCGGCGGTCCGGCGTGCACCGGTTCGCCGGGCGCTCGGGACATGGCGTTGCCCGCCCCGCCGATTCCGATGCCGAGGGCGGGGATCAGCAGTCCCGCCTTGGTGTCGGCACCGGAGATCCAGGTGCGGAAGTCGCTCGCGGTGCGCAGCGCCACCTCCAGCTCCTGCTCCGGGGTGAGGTGGTCGTCGTCCGCGCGTTCGCGCGGTGTCGCGGGCGGGGTCGATGTGGTGCCTTCGCGGTCCATGGCGTTCTCCCTGCGGTGCGGCGAACTCGGTGCGTGATCAGTCCAGCACCCGCGGTGCGCGTCGTCTGCGTCAGATGCCACAGAGCCCGGCACCCGCCCGGCACCCACCTCGGGCGCGAGTGAACGGACCGTTCGTCCGATCCAGCTGGAGGAACGGTCCGTTCACTCCAGCCGGAGGTTCGTGTGCGACCGAACTTGATGGGTGAGCGGACCGTTCGTCCGATCTGGTC